>NZ_PHNG01000713.1:0-10763 GCF_002803435.1 Bacillus sp. mrc49
GGTCCCAAGGGTTGGGCTGTTCGCCCATTAAAGCGGTACGCGAGCTGGGTTCAGAACGTCGTGAGACAGTTCGGTCCCTATCCGTCGCGGGCGCAGGAAATTTGAGAGGAGCTGTCCTTAGTACGAGAGGACCGGGATGGACGCACCGCTGGTGTACCAGTTGTCTTGCCAAAGGCATAGCTGGGTAGCTACGTGCGGACGGGATAAGTGCTGAAAGCATCTAAGCATGAAGCCCCCCTCAAGATGAGATTTCCCATGGCGCAAGCTAGTAAGATCCCTGAAAGATGATCAGGTTGATAGGTCAGAGGTGGAAGCGTGGCGACATGTGGAGCTGACTGATACTAATAGATCGAGGACTTAACCAACGCTTCTGAAAAAAATGAAATACCTTCTTATTATCTAGTTTTGAAGGAATGAAAATTTCTTCTTGCATTTTCTCAAAAAGACGTTATAATAATATATGTCTTGAAAAAACGCAAACAATGTTTGGTGACGATAGCGAAGAGGTCACACCCGTTCCCATTCCGAACACGGCAGTTAAGCTCTTCAGCGCCGATGGTAGTTGGGGGTCTCCCCCTGTGAGAGTAGGACGTCGCCAAGCAGTTATATATGGAGGATTAGCTCAGCTGGGAGAGCATCTGCCTTACAAGCAGAGGGTCGGCGGTTCGATCCCGTCATCCTCCACCATTTTACACCTGCCGGTGTAGCTCAACTGGTAGAGCAACTGACTTGTAATCAGTAGGTTGGGGGTTCAAGTCCTCTTGCCGGCACCATTTATTTAGTAGGACAAGCACGAGCCATTAGCTCAGTTGGTAGAGCATCTGACTTTTAATCAGAGGGTCGAAGGTTCGAATCCTTCATGGCTCACCATTTTTCATGCGGGTGTGGCGGAATTGGCAGACGCACCAGACTTAGGATCTGGCGCCGCAAGGCGTGGGGGTTCAAGTCCCTTCACCCGCATCTTTCATGCGGAAGTAGTTCAGTGGTAGAATACAACCTTGCCAAGGTTGGGGTCGCGGGTTCGAATCCCGTCTTCCGCTCCACTTTTCGTATGTGCCGGGGTGGCGGAACTGGCAGACGCACAGGACTTAAAATCCTGCGGTAGGTGACTACCGTACCGGTTCGATTCCGGTCCTCGGCACCATCTTATATATGCGCCCGTAGCTCAATTGGATAGAGCATCTGACTACGAATCAGAAGGTTGTAGGTTCGACTCCCGCCGGGCGCACCATGTTTTTTGCGGGAAGTAGCTCAGCTTGGTAGAGCACTTGGTTTGGGACCAAGGGGTCGCAGGTTCGAATCCTGTCTTCCCGACCACGTGATTTTTAATGAATGGGGCCTTAGCTCAGCTGGGAGAGCGCCTGCCTTGCACGCAGGAGGTCAGCGGTTCGATCCCGCTAGGCTCCACCATTTTTCAATCAGAAACTTATATTATATTGGCGGTGTAGCTCAGCTGGCTAGAGCGTACGGTTCATACCCGTGAGGTCGGGGGTTCGATCCCCTCCGCCGCTACCAATAAATATAAGGACCTTTAGCTCAGCTGGTTAGAGCAGACGGCTCATAACCGTCCGGTCGTAGGTTCGAGTCCTACAAGGTCCACCATATGTATTTTTTCAACAGCCATGGAGGTATACCCAAGTTCGGCTGAAGGGATCGGTCTTGAAAACCGACAGGGGAGTCAAATCCCGCGGGGGTTCGAATCCCTCTACCTCCTCCATTTCTTTAAAAGCAGCAAGTTGTTTTGAAACAACCTTTAATAGAGGAAGCGGAATAAACAATACATACGAAAACTTGATGCTGATCGTTTCATTATTACCGTCGCGGGGTGGAGCAGTCCGGTAGCTCGTCGGGCTCATAACCCGAAGGTCGCAGGTTCAAATCCTGTCCCCGCAATTATTAGGTCCCGTGGTGTAGCGGTTAACATGCCTGCCTGTCACGCAGGAGATCGCGGGTTCGATTCCCGTCGGGACCGCCATTTTTAAAATTTAATACATTTGTGGCTCAGTAGCTCAGTCGGTAGAGCAAAGGACTGAAAATCCTTGTGTCGGCGGTTCGATTCCGTCCTGAGCCACCATTATTGCAAAATCCATGCAATAGATTACGGCGGTTGTGGCGAAGTGGTTAACGCACCTGATTGTGGTTCAGGCATTCGTGGGTTCGATTCCCATCAGTCGCCCCATTTCGCGGGTGTAGTTTAGTGGTAAAACCTCAGCCTTCCAAGCTGATGATGAGGGTTCGATTCCCTTCACCCGCTCCAAATATGGGCCTATAGCTCAGCTGGTTAGAGCGCACGCCTGATAAGCGTGAGGTCGATGGTTCGAGTCCATTTAGGCCCACCATATTCATATTGTTCCGCAGTAGCTCAGTGGTAGAGCATTCGGCTGTTAACCGAACGGTCGTAGGTTCGAGTCCTACCTGCGGAGCCATGGGGAAGTACTCAAGAGGCTGAAGAGGCGCCCCTGCTAAGGGTGTAGGTCGCGCGAGCGGCGCGAGGGTTCAAATCCCTCCTTCTCCGCCATTTGGCCCGTTGGTCAAGCGGTTAAGACACCGCCCTTTCACGGCGGTAACACGGGTTCGAATCCCGTACGGGTCATAACAAAAAAGGAAGCATACATCAGGTATGCTTCTTTTTTTTTGTCTATTTTTTTTCATTGATATAACTATCTTTTTGCTTGTAGGGGATGTCCCCAAGGTTGGAATCGATATGTTCGTCTTCCAATGTATCCTCATATTCCTTTTGCCGCTTGTTCGGCATATCCACTCTATTTTTCCCTTCAATGTCATTTGCGGCAAAGCCTTCGTAGTCTTCAGGGAATCCATTCGTTTCATCTTCGTTATCATAAAGGTCATTGTAATTGTCATGGTCGCCTGTGTAATCGGATGGCGTTTCGGACGTACCGAATTTGGCGACTTCACCAAAGCTATCTTCTTTATCGACTATTTCATTTCCGTGACGGTTTTCAAAATCATCACCCCTGGACGGGATCAGGATGTCTTCTTCAACCGGGCGATCATGTGCATTCGCCCGTTCCGGCGTATGTTCGACACAATAGAGCGTGCTCGGGATGGCTTCAAGCCTCTCGAAAGGGATTTCCTTCTGGCAGGTTTTGCAATGACCATACGAGCCTTCTTCGATGGCATTCAAGGCTTCTTCAATTTTCTCCATTTCCGATTGGGCATGTTCATCGAGTGCTTGATTGCGTTCGGCTTCGAATAATTCGGTGCCAAGGTCGGCAGGATGATTATCATATGAGGATAATTCCCCTACTGATTCCGTCTGGCTCTCAAGTTCAGTTCCTTCATCATTTTGTATCCTTTTTTCAAGCTCCGTTTTTTCCTGGAGCAGTTCCTTTTTGAATGTTTGTATTTGTTGCTGGGTTGGCATATCGACTACACTCCTTCTAAAGTACATATCTATGAACTACTGGTAAGATGCTTGTATTATCTATTACCCGAAATGGCGCATAGGAAAACAAAATGAAACGGAAGATAGAAAAAAGGACTGAGTCGGATGAACTCAGTCCTTTGGGGTTAAATAAAATAGCTGATGAATAAACCGATGGCCATAAGCAGGCCAAAGAAAGTGTTGGTTTGGGCCGTGGCTTTCATTGCCGGCACCATCGTGATCGGCTGCGTTTTACCGACGAAGCCTTTGACTGCTTTCATGGCTTTTGGAATGCTTAGCAGGGCAAGGAGAATCCATGCCGTTACGTTTCCGGTAACGACCAAGCCAACCAGCCATAAGTAAGAAAAGCCAAACATGATGGCCATGAAGGTGAGGGCGTTTTTCCTGCCCATCACGACGGGCATCGTTTTACGGCCGTGAGCTTTATCTCCATCATGGTCACGTAGGTTATTGGATAAGTTGATCAATCCGACCAATATTCCGCTTGGTATGGCAATTAAAATGGCGGTGGCGGACACATAACCTGCTTGAATGTAAAAGGCGATCAAAATGATCAAAAAGCCCATGAACAACCCTGAAAAAAGTTCCCCGAAAGGTGTATAGGAGATGGGCAGCGGGCCTCCTGTATAAAGATAGCCGACAAGCATGCAAACCAGTCCTACTGCAGCAAGCCACCAAGATGATGCGGCACAAATGTAGATTCCAAGTAACAAGGCGATGGCATACATGCCGAGTGCCAGGGTCATGATGAGTTTTGGGGTCATTCCATGGCGTACGATTCCGCCGCCGATGCCGACCGATTCCTCGGTATCCAAGCCCCTTTTGAAATCATAGTATTCATTGAATAAGTTCGTTGCGGCCTGGATCAGGATACTGGCCATCATCATGGCAGCAAATAGCAGCCAATTGACGCCATCTTCCAAAAGCGCAATCACCGTTCCAAGCAAGACCGGGACAAAAGCTGCTGTTAGCGTATGTGGACGAATTAACTCCCACCAAATCTTCCACGTCCGTTTCATGGGAAGTCCGTCGTATTCTGTTTGCATTGTTTCTCTCCTCAAAATCAGTATTGGTACCCTCGAAATTATATCAAATATTGAAAAGTTGCACAAAAGTTACCCTATTAAGTGTAGGGAAATGGGGGAAGGGTGTCAATCGAATGAATAGGGTAATCCGCTTCCAAATTCAAGGATGTCATGCTGCATTCGCCAAGATTCATATAATAAGGAAAAAAGCGGGCAAGTATCGTTGGGAAAAGGGGCGTTTTATTGACATCAGGTTGACGGGAGGTGTATCTTTAAATAGGTTAAAAAGCTTTTAAAATGTACATTTGGGGGGATTTTTTTGGCTATCTCGGAAGAAACTGAACAGTTTCAGGGGCTGGCTTCAGCTATACAAAAGGCGAAGGACTTGAATGATCAAGTTCTATTCAGTCATATTAAGAAAATTCAAGGCACCAACCCCCTTTCATTTTATCAAGCTGGAAGAGAACGGTATGCGGGTGAACGCTTTTTTTGGGAGGATCCTGCAAAGGAAATAACCATCACTGGTTTAGGCAATGTTAAGAAACTCAAAGCGGCAGCGAATGCCGAACGTTATAGAGAAGTCGAAAAGAGCTGGATCAAACTGCAGGAAACTGCTGTCAAAACGGGAGTGACCGATTTAGAAGCGACAGGACCTTTACTGTTTGGGGGCTTTTCTTTTGATTATGAATCTAACAGTAAGCTCCTTTGGAACCAATTCGGGGACAACCTGTTTTATATACCTGCCTTCATGCTATCAATAGTGGGAAAACAAGCTTACTTAACGACAAACTTACTTTGTTCGCCTGATGATTCAGAAAAACTCTTCAGAGATATGATAAATGAACGGGAAGCTTTCCTTTTCGAAAGCTTGGATGGAGCTCCATGCGGACCTAACTCCCTTGTTAGGCAGAGGGAGGTGCAGCCTGAGGAGTGGCAGCGCACGGTCAAGGATGCTGTCGAGGAAATCAAGACGACCGATCTCGATAAGATCGTGTTGGCCAGGGAACTTCGGCTTACCTTCGATCACTCCATCAATTCAGGGAAGGTGCTCGAACGATTGATTGCAGAGCAGCCATTAAGCTATATTTTCAGTTTGGAAGCGGGCGGCGACTGCTTTGTCGGGGCTACTCCCGAACGCTTGATCAAGAAGCAGGGACATGATGTCTTTTCAACCTGTCTTGCCGGTTCGATGGGACGGGGGAAAGATGAGCAAGAAGATGTTACCCTCGGCAATGAATTGCTTCATGACCAAAAGAATTTACAAGAGCACCAATATGTCGTATCGATGATATCCAATGCTTTTGATGCTGTATGTGAAAAGGTCATGGTTCCGGACGGACCGGAGCTGATGAAAAATCGTCATATCCAGCATTTGTATACGCCGGTTCGCGGTGTCGCAAAGGAAGGCGTCACGATATTGCAATTTGTTGAGAACCTCCATCCGACACCTGCCATGGGCGGGCTTCCTAAAGAAAAGGCCGTTATGAGAATTCGGGAAATGGAAGGGCTTGAACGCGGCTTTTATGCGGGGCCGCTGGGCTGGATGGATACGTATGGAAACGGGGAATTCGCTGTAGGGATACGCTCGGCCCTGATACAGGACAATGAGGCATCGCTTTTTGCGGGCTGCGGCGTAGTGGAGGATTCGACTCCCGTGGCAGAGTTCAGGGAAACGGGGATTAAATTCAATCCGATGTTAAGTGCTTTAGGAGGAAATCTTAATGAATGACCGAGATGCATTGACAGCTTATGCTGCTTCATTTGTCGATGAGCTGGCAGAAAACGGGGTGAAGCATGTGGTGGTGAGCCCAGGTTCACGATCCACACCGCTCGCTTTATTGCTGGTGGAACATCCTGATATTGAAATCCATATTAATGTGGATGAGCGTTCGGCCGCTTTTTTTGCCCTTGGGATGGCCAAGGTCTTAAAAGAACCTGTCGGACTTCTTTGTACGTCCGGTACGGCGGCTGCGAATTTTTACCCCGCCGTGATCGAGGCTTTCTATTCAAGGGTGCCGCTTATTGTACTTACTGCAGATCGACCGCATGAGCTCCGTGATGTAGGTGCCCCGCAGGCCATCGATCAGATACATTTATACGGAAGGCAAGTGAAATGGTTTGTCGAAATGGCCCTTCCGGAAAACACCGGTGAGATGATGCGGTATGCAAGAACGGTCGGTGCAAGGGCAGTGGCTACCGCAGCAGCGGAACCAGCAGGGCCAGTGCACTTGAATTTCCCGCTTCGCGAACCTTTGATTCCGAATCTTGAGCAAGCGAAGGAATTCAGGCAAAACAAACTGACTCCTTCCGTAATGATCGAAAGCGGAATTCGCTCACTCTCTGCATCACAAATTGACTCGGTTGCAGCCACTTTGTCACAAGCGAAGCAAGGGCTGATCGTATGCGGGGAATTACCGGACCCAGCGATGAAGGAGGCCGTTGCCGCATTAGCGGAAACGCTTGCTTTTCCGCTATTGGCCGATCCCCTTTCCCAGCTGAGGAGCGGAAGCCACGACAAAAGTGTCATAATTGATGCGTACGATACCTTTTTACGCGATGAAGCGGCAAAATCAGTCTTCAGACCGGACGTGATTGTGCGATTCGGTGCCATGCCTGTTTCAAAACCATTACTGCTATTCATGAAAAAGCAAAAACAGGCCGTCACGCTCGTGGTTGACGGTGGGGCAGGATGGCGCGAACCGGCAGGCTTGGCAACGAACATGATTTACTGTGAAGAGAAAGATTTCTGTCAACGGGTCGGGCAAAGAATCACCGGTACCCCTGAAGATGAATGGCTGCGCTTATGGCAGACCGTCAACGGAGCGACGAAGAATGCATTGGCTTCCGTCCTTGATGAAGCGGAATTAAGTGAAGGCAAGCTGTTCGCCCTGCTTGCTGACATGCTGCCGCAAAAATCCACGCTATTTGTCGGGAATAGTATGCCGATAAGAGACTTGGATACTTTCTTCATGAATAATGAAAAAGGAATCAGGACTTTGGCGAATCGAGGCGCAAATGGCATTGATGGTGTCGTGTCCACTGCGCTGGGGGTAAGTACGGTGGCAGATAAGACCGTGCTGGCAATCGGCGATTTGAGTTTTTTCCATGATATGAATGGCTTGCTTGCAGCCAAGCTGCAAAAGCAGGACATCACGATATTATTGATCAATAATGATGGGGGCGGCATTTTCTCTTTCCTGCCACAGGCGAATGATAGGGAACATTTCGAAACGCTTTTCGGAACGCCCCATGGCCTTGATTTTTCCCATACAGCCATGCTTTACGGCGGTAAATACGACAAAGTGCAAACGTGGGACGAGCTGAAGAGGGTATTTACGGAGTCTTTTGAGATTCAAGGCCTGAAGATCATCGAGGTACCGACCGAAAGGGAGTCCAATTTGCAAAAACATCGAAATTTGTGGAGTTATGTTTCCCAGGAAATAAAATTGGTGTTAGACAGGGAAATATCATGAATATTGTCAGCGGGAATGTCACTTATGCTGTTGAAATAACGGGAAATGGGGAACCGCTCGTACTATTGCATGGATTTACGGGAAATCGGGATACGTGGAATTTCCTCATTCCCATATTGAGTGAGGATCATACGCTGATCATGATTGACATTATCGGTCATGGTATGTCTGCGTCACCCGCCGAGCCGGAACGGTATGAAATGGATCGTGTCGCTGAAGATATCAAGCATATCCTGGATGAGCTGCATTTCCCGAAAGCACATATTCTTGGATACTCGATGGGGGGCAGGCTTGCACTTGCGTTTGCCTGTTTGTATCCTGGATATGTGGAAACATTGATATTGGAAAGCGCGTCTCCCGGCCTTGTAACTGCCAAGGAGCGAGGGACGCGCAGGCAAAACGATCGGGAGCTAGCCGAACGGATTCTTGAATCTGGCCTGGAGGCATTCGTGGACCATTGGGAGAACATCCCGCTTTTTGAAAGCCAAAAACGGTTATCGTCCAAAACGAGGGCTGCCATCCGGAAGCAGCGGCTGGCAAATGACCCTGCCGGCCTTTCCAATAGTCTCCTCGGCATGGGGACAGGCAGCCAGGCTTCCTATTGGGGGAATTTGCAAGCGCTTGATTTTCCTGTCCTGCTGCTGACCGGGGAACTCGATCCCAAGTTTTGTGACATTGCAAAATCGATGGAAGAGAAGCTGGATCGGGCCGAATGGAAAATAATAAATGGTAGTGGACATGCGATTCATGTGGAAGATGGAGAAAAGTTTGGTAAAATAATAAGTGAGTTTTTAAAGCGAAATTAAAGGAGGAATTTAAATGACGATTCAATGGGAAACAATACGTGAGTATGATGAAATTTTATACGAAAAATATAACGGGATTGCGAAAGTGTCGATCAACCGACCGCATGTACATAATGCATTCACGCCAAAAACGACTGCAGAAATGATTGATGCATTCGCAAGGGCACGTGATGATTCAAGCATCGGTGTCATCATCCTAACGGGTGTAGGCGGCAAAGCCTTCTGTTCAGGCGGGGACCAAAAAGTGCGCGGAAATGGCGGATATGTTGGGGAAGATAACATTCCACGTCTAAACGTGCTTGATTTGCAGCGCTTGATCCGCGTGATTCCAAAACCGGTCGTGGCGATGGTGGCAGGTTATGCAATCGGCGGCGGCAATGTCTTGAATGTGGTTTGTGACTTAACGATTGCTGCTGACAATGCGATCTTCGGGCAAACAGGACCGAATGTGGGAAGCTTCGATGCTGGTTATGGCTCTGGCTACCTGGCGCGTATCGTGGGGCATAAAAAGGCCCGTGAAATCTGGTACCTATGCCGTCAATACAATGCACAGGAAGCATTGGATATGGGATTGGTCAATACGGTCGTACCATTGGACCAATTAGAAGCGGAAACAGTGAAATGGTGTGAAGAAATGCTCGAGAAGAGCCCGACTGCGCTTCGCTTCCTGAAAGCGGCAATGAATGCGGATACGGATGGTCTTGCAGGTCTTCAGCAATTGGCTGGTGATGCTACATTACTATACTATACAACGGAAGAAGCAAAAGAAGGCCGCGACGCGTTCAAGGAAAAACGCAGTCCGGACTTTGGACAATTCCCTCGTTTCCCTTAATGGAAGTGCATAAATCGATAAGACGGACAGCTTGGCGAATCGCCGGGCTGTTTTCTATATTTAAATAGAGGAGGGGAACCGACCATGGCAGAAGAAAAGTTGCCAAACTGGCTCAAGAACCGGGCTCATCTTTCACCAGATCGCCCGGCCATCGAGTTTGAAGGTCAGACGTATAGCTTTCTGGAGCTGCATACATTAACGGAGAAAATGGCACGCAGGCTGGCCAGCGCCGGTCTCAAGGCTGGCGATTCATGCGCAGTGCTGCTCCGTAATCATATTGACGGCGTCATCACCATCCATGCCCTATTTTATCTCGGTGTGAAGATCGTGATGCTGAATAATAAATTAACGGCAAAGGAATTGTCGTGGCAGGTCGAGGACAGCGGTGCTTCCTATTTGCTCTCTGAAGGCTCCTTCGCAAGCAAGCTTGATGATATGGCGGGGAATCTTCTTGAGTTGCCCCTTCTTTTTATCGAACAATTGCCAAATGAAAGAACGGCAGAGATCCTTCAGGAGTTTTATCTGGAGGATACCGCTACGATCATGTACACATCGGGCACGACAGGAAATCCAAAGGGTGTGATCCAATCTTTCGGCAATCATTGGTGGAGTGCCGTCGGATCGGTGTTGAACCTTGGATTGCACGAGGGGGATACCTGGTATTGTGCGGTTCCTATCTTTCATATCAGCGGTCTTTCCATCCTGATGAAAAGCGTGATTTATGGGATGAAGGTCGTCTTGGCCGAGCGGTTCGATGAACGGGAAGCGAACAAGGCAATCCAGGAAAATGGCGTGACGATCATTTCGGTCGTGACGACGATGCTTAATAGGATGGTGCATGATTTGAAAGGAGCAAGCTATCCAGACGACTTTCGCTGCATGCTGTTAGGCGGAGGACCTGCGCCCATTCATTTACTGGAAGCCTGCAAGGAAAAAAAAATCCCGGTCTATCAATCATATGGGATGACGGAAACATCTTCTCAGATCGTGACGCTGGCTCCGGAGTACAGCATGACGAAAATCGGTTCGGCAGGAAAACCATTATTTCCTTCGCAGCTACGGATCGAGAAGGATGGCAAGGTGTCCGGACCTGGTGAGGCGGGGGAAATCGTTGTTTCGGGTCCGAATGTGACAAAAGGCTACTTCAACCGGCTGGATGCCACACAGCAGGCGATTAGTGACGGCTGGCTTTATACGGGAGATCTTGGTTACTTGGATGAA
>NZ_PHNG01000714.1:0-5105 GCF_002803435.1 Bacillus sp. mrc49
AATTGATCCTCATTGCATCAGAACACCAGCGGGAGGTGAGGTCCGATGGCTGAACCGGCTTCAAAAACGTACCGCATCCAAGGTCTATCCTGCACGAATTGTGCGGCTAAGTTTGAGAATAATGTTCGTGGCCTGGAAGGAGTAAGGGACGCTAAAATCAATTTTGGCGCTTCAAAGATTTCCGTACAGGGAAGTGCGACGATTCAAGAGAAAAAAGCCATCGTTAAATATCGAAAAGAAGGAAAGTTAGCTTTTTATTCATTGGATGATCACCATATCAAGCAATTGATCCTCATTGCATCAGAACACCAGCGGGAGGTGAGGTCCGATGGCTGAACCGGCTTCAAAAACGTACCGCATCCAAGGTCTATCCTGCACGAATTGTGCGGCTAAGTTTGAGAATAATGTTCGTGGCCTGGAAGGAGTAAGGGACGCTAAAATCAATTTTGGCGCTTCAAAGATTTCCGTACAGGGAAGTGCGACGATTGAAGAGATAGAAAAGGCAGGAGCCTTCGATAACCTGAGAATCCGGGGAGAGCAGGAACAGGTGTCCCTTAAGGAGCCATTTTGGAAACAAAAAGAAAATATTAAGGTGGCATTCTCGGCCATCCTGTTGCTGATCAGCTGGATATTGCAAAACCAATTTGGGGAAGGAAGCATCTTTCCGGTAATTGGGTATGCGGCGGCCATCATAATTGGGGGGTATTCATTATTTCTCAATGGCTTGAAGAATCTCTTCAAACTTCGCTTCGATATGCACACCTTGATGACAGTTGCCATCATCGGTGCGGCGGTGCTCGGTGAATGGGGCGAAGGGGCGACTGTCGTCATCTTATTTGCCATCAGTGAAGCATTGGAGAAATATTCGATGGATAAAGCCCGGAATTCCATTGAATCCTTGATGAATATCGCACCTAAAGAAGCCTTGATCCTTAGAGGCAATCACGAAATGATGATCGCAGTCGATGAGATTGAGGTCGGCGACACGATGATCGTGAAACCAGGTCAGAAGCTTGCTATGGACGGCAGGATCTTGAAGGGGGCCTCGACGCTTAATCAAGCAGCCATTACAGGGGAATCGGAGCCGGTTTATAAAACGATTGATGGCGAGGTTTTTGCAGGAACCTTAAATGGCGAGGGGCTGCTGGAAGTGGAGGTCACGAAGCGCGTCGAGGATACGACGATCGCAAAAATCATCCATCTAGTTGAAGAAGCACAGGCTGAAAAAGCGCCCTCCCAGGCCTTCGTGGATAAATTCGCCAAATACTATACACCGGCAATCATGCTCATTGCCTTGGCGATTGCGGTCTTGCCGCCGCTTGCTGTGAACAGGGATTGGGCCGAGTGGATTTACAGGGGATTGGCTGTACTGGTTGTCGGCTGCCCATGTGCCTTGGTCATTTCCACCCCCATTGCCATAGTCACAGCTATTGGAAATGCAGCGAAAAATGGAGTATTGATCAAGGGCGGAATCCATCTGGAAGAAGCGGGAGCCATAAAGGCGATTGCGTTTGATAAGACGGGTACGTTAACAAAGGGCATTCCTGTTGTAACGGATTTCAAATTGTTGGCTGAAGGATTCAGTCCAGAGGCTGTGCTGGCCATTGCAGCTGCTTTGGAAAGCAGGACACAGCATCCCCTTGCCACGGCAGTGCTTCAAAAGGCGGATGAACAAAGTGCGGAGTATCGCTCTTTAGTGGTAGAGGATTTCACTGCCATCACTGGCAAAGGGATAAAAGGAAACATCAATCAAGAAACCTATTACATTGGCAAACCCCATCTCTTTGAAGAAGTGGCAGGATTAGTTTTTCCTGATGATGTGCTGGAGCAAATCAGCGGCTTTCAAAATGAAGGGAAAACGGTGATGTTGCTTGGCGATCAAATGAAGCTCCTGGCGCTTATTGCAGTTGCTGATGAAATAAGGGAAAGCAGCAAAGAAGCGATTCGCAAACTGCATGCACTTGGTATCGAAAAAACGATCATGCTGACGGGCGACAATAGCGGTACGGCAAAGGCGATCGGAGCAGCGGCGGGCGTGGATGAAATTGAGGCGGAGCTATTGCCCGAGAGTAAATTGACGATCATCAAGCAATGGAAGCAAAAATATGGGCGAGTGGCCATGGTGGGCGATGGTGTCAACGATGCTCCGGCATTGGCAGCTTCGACTGTGGGGATTGCGATGGGAGGCGCGGGCACTGATACTGCGCTTGAAACAGCCGATATAGCCTTGATGGGTGATGATTTATCGAGACTTCCATATACGATCCGCTTAAGCCGCAAAACATTGAAAATCATTAAGCAGAACATCACGTTTTCCTTGGTGATCAAAATCGTGGCCTTATTATTGATCGCTCCCGGCTGGTTAACCTTATGGATGGCGGTTTTTGCCGATATGGGTGCGACCTTATTAGTAACGTTGAACAGTCTTAGATTATTAAGAATAAAAGAATAGTAGTTTAAAATATGATCCCCGTTGCTTATTTTAGGTGCGGGGAGTTTTTTTATTCGATCTTTCCAATTGTTTCATGTGAAACTTTAAAATGATGCATCCATTTCCCTTTTCAAAACGTACATAGATTAGAGCATGGAAATTTTTATGGATGATCCAAATATTGCTATAATAAGTAATTATGGTAGGAAGGGGACTTCAATGAACGATATAGATGTAGAGCTATACGAGAAAGTTCATCTGGGGGATAAGCAGGCCCTCGAAAAAATATATGATCGCTACGAAAAGATCCTATACTCCCTGTCCTATAAAGTTACTGGGCAGAAGGAATTGGCCGAGGAAGCGGTACAGGAAGTGTTTATAAAAATCTGGACGAAAAAGGGTACATATCATGCATCCAAAGGGAAGTTCTCCAGCTGGATCATGACGATGACCCGTAATGCAAGTATTGATCTGTTAAGAAAAAGAAGAGATATACCCTCCGACTTTGAATATGAACAGATTCCGAGTGAGAATCCCAGCGTAGAAAATCTCATCGAGTGGAAGGAAGAAGGAGCCATGCTGAGGCAGGCCGTTTCGGAATTAAGTGAGGAACAACGAAAAATGATTCACCTATTTTATTTTAAAGGCCTGTCACAGCAGAGCATAGCCTCGGAGTTTGAAATTCCGCTCGGGACCGTTAAAGGGAGAGTCAGATTGGCGCTTAAGCATTTACGAAAGATTATCCCGCAAAAGTTAACCAAAGGGGGAGAGCTTGATGAATAATAATCCATGTGAATGGCTGTTAGATTACTTCAATGGACAATTGGATGAAGTCCCTCGGAGGAAGTTTGAAAACCATCTTGCGCAATGCCGAAATTGCCGTGAGGAATTAGATGAACTGACGATGCTAACGAAGGACTTGGCATTTATTGCTGAACCGGTTGATCCGCCAAGTGAAATGAAACAGCGGATTTTGGGATATGTGTTTGAAACGGAGAAAGAAGAGCAACAGCCTGCATTACAGCAAACTGCTGAAAAAAGAAGAGGAAATGGATGGATCAAGCCATTGTTGGCGGCCGTCTTATTCGCCTCGTTGCTTGGAAATGCCTATACCTTGCTTTCTAAGGATGAAGCGGATAACAATGCAGGGGAAAAACGGGAAACCATTGATAGGCTTCAGACGAGTGTGGCCCTGAAACCGGGTGAAGGCGCTGCTTTCAATGGCAGGGCGACGATGGTAGAGAAAAATGATAAAACGGAAATGATCATTCAAGCGGAAAATCTTGAACCGCCAGAAGGCTCACAGGTATATCAGGTTTGGCTGCTGGAGAAGGGTAAGCCTTATAGAGCCGGGACATTCGTGCCGAATGACGATGGCCTGGGCGCAGTGACGTATCACCTGGATCAAGCGGGTGAGCATGAGTGGGATACCGTAGCAATCACACTTGAGCCCTCGGATGATAGCAAAATTCCTAAAGGGGATATTATCTTGAGCAGTGAATTATAGCAATTGGGCAGGGAGGTAAGCTCCCGTCCGATGTTTGTAGCCAAAAAGGCTTCGGAAAGGTTTCCCTTACGAAGCCTTTTTGTTTTTTACGATCCTGAAGAGGATGAAATTCGCGAGTGAAAACGCACGATTTCAAGGTCATGAACCGAATTGGCGAGTGAACGCCTCAAATTCAAAGATTAACATCCAAATGGGCGGGAGCCCGTCCGGTTTTTTGGCTGAATGTCCTTTCGGGCATAATGGATTCTAATAAGGAAGCAGCAGGCAATGGGATGGTTAATGTGCTACAATGTGGCAGACATTCAGTGCGGCATGCATATGTTCCTTAAGGTGCAATGGTTCAAGGAATAGGCATGCACAGAAGGGATTTGAAGGGATGGAAATGGAACAGAGGGCAATCCTTGTTGGCGTCAATCTCAATGGCCAGGGGGATTTTGAGTATTCAATGGAGGAACTGGCTAACCTGACGGAGGCTTGTGATGTGGAAGTTGTCGGGACCATCACCCAAAATTTGCATCGGGTGAATTCATCGCATTTCATCGGGACGGGTAAGATTGAGGAAGTGAAGAGGCTCGTTGAATATAAAGAAGCGAACGTCGTGATCTTTAATGATCAGCTGTCTCCGTCGCAACTGCGGAATTTGGAAAGGGATATGGATTGCAAGGTGATCGATCGGACGATTTTAATTCTGGACATCTTTGCGCACCGGGCGCAAACGAAGGAAGCTCAGCTCCAGGTAGAGGTGGCAAAGCTTCAGTATATGCTCCCGCGTCTTGTTGGCTTAAGGGAGTCATTGGGCCGTCAGAGTGGCGGGGTGGGCACAAACAAAGGAGCCGGGGAAAAGCAATTAGAGCTTGACCGCAGGAGAATCGAGGAAAATATAAGCGTTTTGAACAAAGAACTCGAACTCCTTGTGGCACACCGGCAAACGCAGAGGAAGCAGCGCAAAAAGAATGCCATCCCTGTCGTTTCATTGGTCGGGTATACGAATGCAGGGAAGTCTTCAATCATGAATGCTTTAATCGAAATGTTCCATCCGAATGCGGAGAAGCAGGTTTTGGAAAAAGATATGCTGTTCGCTACACTTGAGACATCGGTGCGAAACATTCCGTTACCCGATAAGAAGGAATTCCTGCTGACCGATACCGTTGGCTTTGTTTCAAGATT
>NZ_PHNG01000715.1:0-24671 GCF_002803435.1 Bacillus sp. mrc49
ATCAAGGCACCCCCGCCTATTCCAAATAATCCTGAGCTGAATCCAACGACAAATGAAATCAATACCGCTGCCAACGGATGGTATCCATATGTAAACGCCTGTCCACTTTCCATTTTATGCGTTTTAACGATTTTTCCTTTTCCGGGCTTGAAAATCATCGGCTTCAAGCGGTCCTTCACCAATAAAACAATGGCCATGAATACCATGAACATTCCAAAATATAAGGAGAAGGCTTCGATATTCAGGCTTTTATTTACATAAGCCCCAATTATGCCGCCGGGGGCGCTGCCAATGAAGAAAATCAAGCCTGCCTTATAATCGACCACCTTATGCTTTACATACGCTAAAGTGGAGGATAAACCGGTGAAAATCATGATCACGGTAGAAACGCCTACCGCCACTTGTGGTGTCAATTCATCGATCATATGAGTCGATGTACCAAAATACAAAAGGGAAGGCACAATGATGATGCCGCCTCCCAGACCGACAAGAGAGCCGATTGTTCCCGCTATCAAACCAATACTTACCAATATCAACCAAACCATGTACAAATCCGCCTTTACCTTGTTGTCAGTCAAGCGCTCTTTAGCTAGCTTGTCTATCATCATCTTCATTAATTATATATCGCCGCTTAAAACAAACCAAGCTGCTTAGGAGCAAGCCCCTCATATTCAATGTCAAGCAGCTCGATCAATTGCTTGGCATTATCCGCGGCGTCTCCGCCTGAATTATTATTGAAAAGGACATATAAATCCTTGCACTGATCCTCCAACTTCCTGATATTCGCCACCCATTCAGTCAATTCACGATGATTATAACGGTATAAATACCTGACCTCCCGCCAATTGTCCCCCGCATGCTTCTTCTGCCAGCCATGCAGGTTTCGGCCATGGAAGCGTATCAAGGTTTTATCTCGATCCGTGGCCTGGAGGACGATAGGAACCGAGCCCTCCCCAGCCTGCGGTTCATCACATATCGTATGAATCCAGCCTTCCTTTTCGAGGAATTCCAAGGTTTGCTGGATCATGCCGGGTCTGTACCAGCTTTGATTCCGGAACTCTATAGCCACTGGCGTGTCGCCCATCTCAAGCTTGCACCACCTTAAATAATCGACATTCTCCCGCTTACAGTCAAACCATGGTGGAAATTGAAACAGGACCATCGCGAGCTTACCTGCCGTATCATAAGCCTCTAGGGAATCACGAAAGGCTTTGAACATATCCTTTTTACTTTCAAATGGAATTTCCCCGCGCTGATGTCCTGTCATCCCCTGATAAGCTTTAACGACAAATTGAAAGGAGGCAGGCGTCTCGGCTACCCACTTTTCACTGTTCCGCTTTGGCTGAACCGCATAAAACGATGCATCCACCTCCACGACAGGAAAATGGGCCCCATACTCCTTCAGTTTATCACGCTGGGACACTCCGCCATCATACAAACGATCATGATCGCCCCAGCCAGTCACACCCACATAAATCATCTGTACCTTCCCTCCCCTTTACACAGGCTTCGCTTACTATATTTTTACCCTGAGAAGGCGCATTTAATCTTGGTGTAACGCCAACCTCATCCCACTTAAAAAAGAAAGAACCTGCCAGTCTCCCCGGCAGGCTTTCGTATGAATGGATATGCTCTATCGCCTTACAGGCCGATCATTCTCCGTTGGAGCCTTCCATTTCGAACTTGATCGATTGAAGCTGACAATCTTTTTTTAGTCTAATGATAATACTCTTTTCAGATCGCATCAAGTTTTATGAATCAAGGTCCAGATTGCACCATTCCATCAAAAATCATAACAATTAAAAAGGAGACGAACTATTAAGTCCGTCTCCTTCACTTAGAGATAATCTGAATCGGCACAAGAACGCACGCTTCAAGATCCTTGTATTTAATTTATCCGATGGAGCCTTCCATTTCGAACTTGATCAGACGGTTCATTTCAACCGCATATTCCATTGGAAGTTCTTTTGTAAATGGCTCGATGAAGCCCATTACGATCATTTCCGTTGCTTCTTGCTCAGAGATTCCGCGGCTCATCAGGTAGAACAATTGCTCTTCCGATACTTTGGATACCTTCGCTTCATGTTCAAGAGAAATGTTATCGTTCAGAATTTCATTATAAGGGATTGTATCAGATGTAGACTGATTATCCATGATTAATGTATCACACTCAATGTTGGAACGAGCTCCATCCGCTTTACGTCCGAAGTGAACGATCCCACGGTAGGTTACTTTTCCGCCTTGTTTAGAAATTGATTTTGATACAATTGTTGAAGATGTATTTGGTGCAAGGTGAATCATTTTTGCTCCTGCATCTTGGTGTTGACCTTTGCCGGCAATAGCGATCGATAATGTCATACCGCGGGCGCCTTCACCTTTTAAGATGACTGCAGGATATTTCATTGTCAATTTGGAACCGATGTTACCATCAATCCATTCCATTGTAGCGTTAGCATCACAAACCGCACGTTTCGTAACCAAGTTAAACACGTTGTTTGCCCAGTTTTGAATCGTCGTGTAACGGCAGTAAGCATCTTTCTTAATGACGATTTCAACGACCGCACTATGAAGGGAGTTCGTCGTATAGACAGGTGCTGTACAACCTTCTACATAGTGAACGGATGCGCCTTCATCAACAATGATTAGCGTACGTTCGAATTGACCCATGTTTTCAGAGTTGATTCGGAAATAAGCTTGAAGCGGAGTATCCACTTTAACGCCTTTTGGTACATAGATGAAAGATCCACCTGACCATACTGCTGAATTCAAAGCCGAAAACTTGTTATCAGTAGGCGGAATCGTTTTACCGAAATGCTCACGGAAGATATCTTCGTTTTCACGAAGGGCCGAGTCCGTATCTTTAAATACGATACCCATATCTTCCAATTCCACTTTCATGCTGTGGTAAACCACTTCTGATTCATATTGAGCGGATACGCCAGCAAGATATTTTTGCTCAGCTTCAGGAATTCCCAATTTATCGAAAGTCTGTTTGATTTCGTCAGGAACTTCATCCCAAGATTTCTCTGATTTCTCTGATGGCTTCACATAGTATGTGATTTCATCAAAATTCAAGCTTTGCATGTCGCCGCCCCATTGTGGCATTGGCATATTGTAAAAATGCTCCAATGATTTCAAACGGAAATCAAGCATCCATTGCGGTTCATCTTTCATTCGTGAGATTTCTTCCACGATTTCTTTCGTCAGACCGCGCTTTGAACGGAAGATGGAAACATCTTTGTCCGCAAAGCCATATTTATAATCGCCGATATCAGGCATTTTCTTTGCCATAGCTCGTATTCCTCCATTTCAAATGGCTGAATTACAACAGCTCATTTTCAGTTAATTATTCCTTCAATCCCTTTTCCATGGCTTTCCAAGCTAGGGTCGCACACTTGATTCGGGCAGGGAATTTGGAAACACCTTGTAGGGCTTCAATATCCCCAAGGTCCATTTCATCGTCATATTCTTTTCCTTGGATCATCAAAGAAAAAGTCTCGGACATCGCTAGAGCCGCATCAACGTCTTTGCCCTTAATCGCTTGAGTCATCATTGAAGCCGAACTCATCGATATCGAGCAACCATCGCCATCGAATTTAACATCGCGAACTATGCCATCTTCAATCTTCATCGTTAAACGAATCCGATCGCCGCAAGTTGGATTATTCATATCGATCGTCATGCTGCCATCCTCTAGCATGCCCTTATTACGTGGTTTCTTATAATGATCCATAATGACCTGACGGTAAAGTGTATCTAGGTTATCAAAAGACATTGCTGAAATACTCCTTCGTTTTAACAAGCCCGGACACAAGCTTATCAATATCTTCTTCCGTGTTATAGAGATAGAAACTTGCTCTTGCTGTCGATGACACGTCAAGCCATTTCATTAGTGGCTGTGCGCAGTGATGACCGGCACGGACAGCAATTCCATCTGCATCTAGAACGGTAGCGACATCATGTGGATGTACGTCATTAATATTAAAGGTAACTACCCCTGCACGCTTTTCCCCATCTTTTGGACCGTAAATGGTCAAGCCTTCAACTGCAGACATTTTCTCGATCGCATATGCCGCCAGTTTGTGTTCATGACGTTCTATATGATCCAAGCCGATTTCTTCCAAGAAATCAATGGCAGCACCAAGACCGATGGCACCGGCAATGATAGGAGTACCGCCTTCGAATTTCCACGGGAGTTCTTTCCATGTGGACTCATGAAGCCCTACAAAATCGATCATCTCTCCGCCGAATTCGACCGGCTCCATTTTTTCAAGAAGTTCTTTTTTACCATATAATACGCCGATACCCGTCGGTCCGACCATTTTATGGCCTGAGAAGGCGAAGAAATCACAATCCAAATCGCGGACATCCACTTTTAAGTGAGGTGTGCTTTGTGCCCCGTCGACAACCATGATTGCACCGTGTTCATGGGCAATTTTCGCGATTTCCTTCACAGGGTTGATAACGCCAAGTACATTCGAAACCTGCATGATGGAAACGATTTTCGTTGCATCGGTAATGGTGGCCCTTGCATCATCAAGGGAAATCGTACCATCCTCTTGAAGCGGAAGATACTTCAGTACGGCACCTTTTTCTTTTGCAAGCTGCTGCCACGGGATGATATTACTATGATGCTCCATGTAAGAGATGACGATTTCGTCACCCTCCCTTACATTGGCTCCACCGTAACTTCTTGCTACCGTATTTAAAGAAGTCGTCGTACCTCGCGTGAAGATGATTTCTTCAGTAGAAGAAGCGTTAATGAATTTCCGCACCTTTTCACGTGCACCTTCATACGCATCCGTAGCTTTTGTTCCTAGTGTATGCACTCCGCGGTGAACATTCGAGTTGTAGCCGCGGTAATATTGCTCAATCGCTTCAATCACTGCAGCCGGTTTTTGAGAGGTTGCAGCACTATCCAAATAAACTAATGGCTGACCGTTGACTTCTTGATCTAATATTGGAAAAAGCTTACGAATTTCGTATGGGTTCATTACTGTACTTTCCTTTCAATGACCGCGACTAATTGCTTTTTAACTCCCTCAATTGGAAGCTGGTTGACAACAGGGGCCAAGAATCCGTGAATGACAAGCCGTTCGGCTTCTTTCTTCGTAATCCCACGGCTCATTAGATAATACAGTTGAAGCGGATCGACACGGCCGACAGAAGCGGCGTGACCAGCCGTTACGTCATCCTCATCAATCAATAGGATCGGATTGGCATCCCCACGTGCTTTATCACTCAGCATAAGCACACGTGATTCTTGTTCGGCATTGGCTTTAGTAGCACCATACTCTATTTTCCCGATTCCATTGAAAATCGTGGAGGCACTGTCCTTCACAACACCATGCTTAAGGATATGTCCCTCGGAACGCTTGCCATAATGGATGATGGCAGTCGTGAAGTTTTGCTTTTGCTCCCCGCGGCCGACTACAACGGATTTAGTATCCCCATGTGAGCCATCGCCCATCAGGTACGTTATATTATCCGAAATCGTATTACCGTCATTCATGAGACCAAGGGCAAATTCGATATGAGCATCACGTGCTGCCACACCACGGCGGTTAACATAGGTCGTAAAGCCTTTTGATAACGTATCGACCGCTCCGTATTCAACCTTCGCATTTGCATTGGCAAATACTTCGGTTACGATATTGGCGATTCCTTCATTAGATTCAACAGTCGAGAAATAGTTCTCTACATATGTTACCGAGCTATTATCTTCCGCTACGATCAATACATGGTTGAAAAGTGTAGCATCTGGATCATCCAGCAGGAATACCGATTGGATCGGTTCCTTGATTTCCACATTTTTCGGAACATAAAGGAATGCTCCCCCATTGACTAATGCAGCATGCAGTGCCGTTAGACGATGCTCATCTACTTTGACGCCGTCCTTCATGAAATATTTTTTCACGAGGTCAGAATGATCACGAGCCGCCGTGAAAATATCCGTGAAAATGACGCCTTGTTCCTTCACGCTGGCAGTTAGGTTGATATGTGCCGGCGTGTTGTTGCGTTGAATGTATAAGTTTCCATTTTCTTCAATGATGGACTTGATTTCTTCCGGAAGCTCTTCCAATGAAGCAAAAGCTTCACTTTGAACCGCATGAGTCTTGAAGGAAGTAAAGTTCCATTTGTCGATTTTCGTTTTATCCGGCTTTGGCATCGGCAGCTTTTCCAATTCCGAAAAAGCTTGAATCCGAAGCTCCGAAAGCCAGGCTGGCTCATTATTTTTAGCTGAATAAGAGCTGATATCCTCTTGTTCAAACGGTAATTTCGTTTCTGTAGTCATTGCAAATCCTCCTACTTACGCTTCTTCGCCAACAGTTTCGTCTTCAATGCCCAATTCTTGTTTGATCCAATCATAACCTTCCGCTTCCAAGCGGGCAGCTAGCTCTGGACCACCTGATTTCACGACGCGTCCTTGCATCATGACATGGACAAAATCAGGAGTGATGTAATTTAATAGACGTTGGTAATGAGTGATGATCAAGCAGCCAAAGTCTTCTCCGCGCATTTCGTTGATCCCTTTTGAAACGACTTTAAGTGCATCGATATCAAGCCCTGAGTCAATCTCATCCAAAATGGCGATTTTAGGCTGAATCATCATTAATTGAAGAATTTCATTGCGTTTTTTCTCTCCGCCGGAGAATCCTTCGTTTAAATAACGTTGGGCCATATCTTCATCCATTTCAAGGAATTCCATTTTTTGATCCATTTGACGGATGAATTTCATCAATGAAATTTCGTCGCCTTCTTCACGGCGAGCGTTGATGGAAGAACGTAAGAAGTCAGCATTGGTAACCCCGCTGATTTCACTTGGATATTGCATAGCAAGGAATAGTCCGACACGAGCACGCTCGTCGACTTCCATTTCCAAAACATCTTCACCATCAAATGTGATGCTTCCGCTTGTTACTTCATATTTTGGATGACCCATGATTGCTGATGATAAAGTGGATTTACCAGTTCCGTTAGGTCCCATGATTGCATGGATTTCCCCGCCCTTAACTTCAAGGTTTACCCCTTTTAAAATCTCTTTGCCCTCAATTGATACGTGAAGATCTTTAACCGTTAATGTAGAAGCTGACATAATAATACCTCCGTGAACTAATTCCTATTTTATTACCAGAAAGTAAGGTTAACTTTCTCAACTATAATTATCGTAAAAAACATTCTCACTTTATTCTCATTCCAATTTTATAACAAATCCAATTTGGAATCAACTAATATAGAGAGGGTTTCCACTTCTTGCATGGTGAAAACCTGTCCTATTGACAGGATACTAACAGTTATAGCCCATTTCCAGCAAAATAAGACTTATTTTATCCTTTGTTAAAATTATCTTATTATTCGGGAAATCTTCGTCCTTACTAATATATGAACGGAAGGTTACGATTGTAAGGCATGATCGTTCCACTTCGAAAAAGAAAAAAAATCGGCCTGTCAGGCATTATGTAAGTTACCAAATAAGGATACCCTTATTTTCTGGACCACTTACCATTTTACCTCTACAGACCGATCTTTTAAAGAGTTCTTTTTATATGCTTAGCCGTGAATTTTACGTTGTAGGTCCAGGACCATTTTGTTGCACTTTTCATGTTCCCTATCTCGTTCTTTCTCAACCTCGATACGGAGGTCTAAGTTTCTACTGTACTCACTGTATCCAATCCCATGTGAAGACTGCATCGCCTTTTCCATTTCGCTTGTTACATTCAAATCTAGAGTATTGATAGTGAACCATCCTTTCAAATTTGTGAATCAATTTATTGCCTTCATTATTCCTTTACCCTTCACTTTCATCATTAAACATGAAAAGTAAATAGTTTTGGAGGAGTTGTACATCAAATTCGATGCATAAACCAAATTCACGAATAAATGGTCCTAATTCACGAATAAAACGGCTAAATTCACGAGTAAAAGCACGAAACTGACGAGAAACGGCCTCAAATTCGATGCAAAGTCTAAATTCCCGAGTAAAACTTCGCATAATCAAAAAAGGTTCCGGAATGAAATCATTCCGGAACCTTTTTGTAGAATTATTTATCCGCCGGTACAACTGCACCTTTGTATTCTTTAAGGATGAAATCTTTAATTTCTTTGGAATGCAATACTTCCACTAACGTCTTGATCGCTTTTTTATTTTCATCGCCTTTGTTAACAGCAATGACATTCACATATGGTGATTCGGAATCTTCAATCGCAATCGAATCTTTCAATGGATTCAAGCCGGCATCGATTGCATAGTTGGAGTTGATCAACACAGCATCACCTTCGCCGCTTTCATAGATTTTCGGAAGTAATGCCGCTTCGTATTCAGCATCGAATTTAAGGTTATTCTTATTTTCAATGATGTCTTTCGTTGTAGCTGTCGTTTTATCGATGCCTTCTTTCAACTTGATGAGGCCATTTTTTTCTAATAGAGATAAAGCACGGCCATGGTCAGCGACGGAACTGCTTAAGATGATCGTTGCTCCTTTAGGAAGCTTATCGATGCTTTTATATTTTTTTGAATATAAGCCGATCGGCTCGATATGAATGGCGCCCGCATTGACGAAATCATATCCATTTTCTTTAATTGCCGACTCCAAGAAAGGCAAGTGTTGGAAATAGTTTGCATCCAATTCCTTATCATTCAGCGCCTTATTCGGTAAAACGTAGTCTTGGAATGTTTTGATTTCCAAGTCGATGCCTTTTTCTTTAAGAATTGGCTTCGCTTTTTCAAGGATTTCGGCATGCGGAACATTGGATGCCCCTACGACCAATTTCTCGGTATCGCTGCCGCTTTTTTTGTCCTTGTCGCTTCCGCAAGCTGCCAAAGCGATCGATAATACTAAAATTAACGCAAATCCTAAAAACTTCTTCATCTTATTCATCTCCCTTTATCTTTTGTCCAATTTGGATGTAATCACATCTCCAATAATCTGAATTATGAAGACGATAATTAGAATAACGATTGTCGCTACGAGCGTAACGTCATTTTGACTTCTTTGGTAACCTTCCAAATAGGCCAGATTCCCAAGCCCGCCGGCACCGATGACCCCTGCCATTGCGGTATAGCCGACTAATGCGATCGATGTTACCGTGATCCCTGAAACGAGGGCGGGCATCGACTCTGGAAGAAGGACCTTCCAAATGATCGTGCTCGTTTTGGCCCCCATCGATTTAGCGGCTTCGATTACGCCTTTATCGATTTCACGAAGACCGATTTCCACCATACGTGCATAAAACGGGGCTGCTCCGATAATGAGTGCTGGCAGCGCCGCATTCACGCCGATCATGGAACCGACTAGCGCTTTGGTGAATGGAATGAGCAGTACGATCAAGATAATGAATGGAATCGATCGGAATATATTAACGAGAGCACTGATGATCCCGTTCGCGGTCCGATTTTGCCACATATTTCCTTTACCTGTCAGAAACAGGACCAAGCCCAATAGTATCCCGATAAAGAAAGTCGCCACTACAGAGATGCTTGTCATATACAATGTTTCTTTTGTTGCCTCAATCATTTTTTCCCAATCCATATTCGGCAATAATTCTTCAAGCATGAGTGATCACCTCCACGCCTACCTGCTGTGCTTTAACGAATTCGATTGCGCGGAGCATTTCATCCTCTGTACCATCAAGGTGAATGAACAACGTTCCATATGAGCCGCTTCTTGTTTGGGATATCTTACCTTGAACGATGTTGACATCCAACTCGAAGTTGCGTACGAGCTTGGTTATCAAAGGGCTTTCCGCATGGTCACCGACGAAAGTCAATTGAATCACTTTACCTGCAGGATAGCGTTCGAACAAATGGTCCATCGTTTCCTTCGTTTCTTCTGGCTCCGTCACCTGCTGCACGAATCGCTTCGTCATCTGTTCCTGAGGATTCCTGAACACATCGAGGACTGGACCTTGTTCAACGACCTGCCCGTTTTCCATCACGGCCACACGATGACAGATTTTCCGGATCACATGCATTTCATGTGTGATCAAGACAATCGTTAACCCAAGTCGCTGATTGATATCAACGAGCAATTCGAGTATGGAATCCGTGGTCTGTGGGTCCAGAGCGGAAGTCGCTTCATCACACAATAGAACTTTCGGATCATTGGCAAGGGCCCTTGCGATTCCGACCCTTTGCTTTTGTCCGCCGCTTAGCTGCGAGGGATACGCCTTTTCCCTGCCTTCAAGTCCGACCAGTTTGATCAATTCATTGACTCGTTTCATCCGTTCAGATTTTGAAACCCCTGCAATTTCCAACGGGAAGGAAATGTTTTCCTGAACGGTTCTGGACCATAATAAATTGAAATGCTGGAATATCATGCTGATTTCCTGGCGGGCCTTACGAAGGTTAGCCCCTTTAATTTTGGAAATTTCCTTATCTGCTACGACAACCGTCCCCTCGCTCGGTGTCTCCAAGCCATTGAGCATTCTTATCAGCGTACTTTTCCCTGCCCCACTGTATCCAATGATGCCGAAAATCTCGCCTTTATTTATGTCAACGTTCACGTTATTTACAGCCTTGATCGTCCCGCCGTTTCCTTTTCCTGTTCGAAACAGCTTACTGACGTTGGTCAATGTAATCATTCATGCTCACCTCTTTTATCCAATAAAACCTATGAACTTAGTTGATTTATCTACATTATCCAGCTTTTAATCTTTTACCAAGCGTGCACATGCTTATGGTTTCCTAAATTTTAAAAATAAAAAAACCTTTCTGCATGAGCAGAAAGGCAGGTAAAAAAGCTGGCCTTTCCCTCATCTTCCAAAGTGTTTACACTTTGTGTGAATTGGCACCTTTCCAAGGAAAAACCTCCTTGTCGGTTGCCGGGCTTCATCGGGCACATCCCTCCACCTCTCTTGATAAGAGCTAATATATAGAATATTTGTACACCATTACGTTCATTAGTATGGAGAAATTCTATCACAGATAAAAAAGGAGTGCAATGTATATTATTTCTAACAAAAAAAGTTTAGGACTACTTTCTTAAATCGATTGGGATGTCACCGAAACGATATCCGTCGCTTTTTGTATTGCCTGCTCTAAATCTTCTATTAAGTCATCTACATTTTCTATTCCGATGGATAGACGGACTTGATCGGCGCTCACTCCAGATTTCGCCAATCCCGCATCGTTCAGCTGTTGATGGGTGGTGCTGGCGGGGTGGATGATTAAACTCTTCGCATCTCCCACATTTGCCACATGGGACCACAACTCCACCGAATTGATGAGCCTTGCCCCTGCTTCACGGTCTCCTTGAATCCCAAAGGTCACCACGGCTCCCGCACCCTTAGGCAGATATTTATCCGCAAGCGGCTTATCTGGATGGTCCTCATTGGCTGGATATGATACCCATTTCACAGCAGGGTGGTTTTTCAAGTATTGTATGATGGTCTTGGTGTTTGCAAGATGCTCTTTCATCCTTACATGCAGCGTTTCAAGACCAAGCGTAAACTGGAAAGCACTTTGGGCACTTAACGCAGGTCCTAAATCGCGGAGCAATTGCACCCGGGCTTTTGTAATGAAGGCCGCAGGGCCCACTGCATCGGCATAAACCAAGCCGTCGTAGCTTGGGTCAGGCTCCGTGAAACCGGGGAAGTTCGGCGAGTTCCAGTTGAAATTGCCTCCATCCACGATGACACCGCCTAAAGTCGTTCCATTACCCAAAAGCCACTTCGTTGCGGAATGGATGACGATATCCGCTCCAAAATCGATCGGTCTGCAAAGATACGGAGTAGCGAAGGTGTTATCGATGATCAATGGGATGTGGGCTTCGTGTGCGATCTTTGCCACCGCTTCAATATCGAGGACCCGCAAACTTGGATTTCCAATCGTTTCTGCGAATATGGCCTTTGTTCTTGGCGTAATTGCCCTTTTAAAATTCTCAGGATCATCAGGAGAAACGAATTTCACTTTAATTCCGTATTTAGGAAGGGTGTTTTCGAAAAGGTTATATGTTCCCCCATACAAGGTAGAGGCCGAAACGATTTCATCCCCTGCACCGGCAATATTGAGGATTGACAGTGAAATGGCAGCCATTCCGCTTGCTGTGGCCAATCCGCCGATTCCGCCTTCCAATAATGCCATTCTCTCCTCAAAAACGCTGACAGTTGGATTATGGAGACGTGTATATATATATCCCGTTTCCTTTAGACCAAATAAATTGGCTGCATGATCGGTATCTTTGAACAAGTATGCATTGCTTTGGTAAATGGGTACGGCACGTGCTCCAGTCCCATCTGCTTGCAGGCCACCATGAACACTCAATGTTTCGAAACGCAATTTTTTATCTGACATACGCCTTCTCCTCTTCCTATATGGATTTCATTGAAAAAATATAAGCGGCCTTGGGAACGGTTCTTCACTCAAACAAAAAAACCGCTTCCACAAGAAGAGGCTTTCATACACACCTCATCTTCCAGAGTCAACACTCTGCTGGAATTAGCACCGTATATATGTATACCGGTTGCCGGGCTTCGTCGGGCCAGTCCCTCCGCCACTCTTGATAAGAACTATTAAATTTTGACCTTTACATGCAACAGCTTTCCACATTCAAAATATAGCATTTTACCATTATCCAGTCAATCAATTGTAAGAATATTCTTTGTTTTTTTATTCTGCCACTCTACCTGTTTGCTATAAAGCCAAGAACCCAATCCGGTTTCCGTTTGGGTTTCTCAGCTGATTTCCTTAAGCAATCCATACAGATACGGAACGGATTGAAAGGCATATATCTTTTTATACAGTTGTCCTTCCTTGAACAGCAATAAACATGGCACACTTTCGATTTCATATGTTTCGGCCATCCCTTGGACATAGTTCATATTCATTTTGCCTGCTATCATTTCCGGGAATAATTGCAGTGATATCGTCAGCATTTTCGACGCCACCTGACACGTGCCACATAAAGGCGTGTATAAATATAGACAAAAGGTTTCCCCGTTTTCAATAGCAACCCGGCATTTTTCCTCATTCCATTCCTGCATCACTAAGTCGTTCACCCTTTAACTTAAAAATTTCATTTTAACATTCATGTTGGCAGCCAGAAGTACAGTTGCAATATGATGTTCCGGTGAGCTTTCCACTTCTTTGTACATTTTATTAATGTAAAGGTGGTTCGCTTCCGGCATTTCCCTTCGAAATTGCTTGCGCAGTTTTTCTCCTGATTCATCTGCGTCAAAAAGGAGATACACATCCCGGTCCATCAATTCCTCCACCAATTCATCCAGTTTAGTGATTGAAATGGTTCCATTCGTACATCTTATTTCCACATCTTCATTTAAAACGGAGGCAACCTTTTTTCTGTCGGAACTGCCCTCTACAATGATCACCTTATCGAAATCGCCGCATTCCATGTCATCACTCCATTTCACGAATTATGTGGACAACCGCCAAGTACAAAAGGAAAAAGAGAGCAGACCCTGTTCAGGGGCCCCTCTCCTTCGTTTTACCCGTTGATCAAGCTTTCATATTCTTCCGCGCTCATAAGTCCTTCAACATCACTGCTGTTCGTTGGTTCTACGACGATCATCCATGCTTTTTCAAAAGGAGATTCATTCACATATTCAGGGTTGTCACTTAACTCATCGTTCACTTCGACAACCTTGCCGCTGATCGGAGCATAAAGCTCAGAAACGGTCTTTACCGATTCAACGCTTCCAAATGGCTCGTTGGCTTTAAGCTCGTCTCCAATTTCAGGAAGCTCGACGAAAACGATGTCCCCTAGCTCTGATTGGGCAAAAGCCGTTATCCCGATACGCACAGTTCCATCTTCCGTTTTGACCCATTCATGTTCTTTAGTGTAACGAAGTTCTTTTGGTGTTGTTGTCATTATTAATTCCCTCCATATGTATAGCTTATTTTTCTATTACATTATAAGGTAGAAATATTATTTAAGTAAGGAATTAACCAAATTTTTGTATAATTTTAGTTCCATACCTGTTCGAATTGCTCTTCTTTGAAACCTACTGTCACTTTCGTACCATCCGTAACAATCGGCCTTTTCAGAAGCATCCCATCAGTCGCCAATATATCAAGCATTTCGGCTTCGGTAGCTTCCTTAACCTTATCCTTCAAGCCCAGCTCGCGATATTTTTGTCCGCTAGTATTGAAAAACTTCTTCAACTCCAACCCGCTCGATTTATACAATTGTTCAATTTCGGTTCGGGAAGGCGGATTTTCCGCTATATGGATCGCTTCATATTGCAGTTCATGATGATCCAACCACTTCTTCGCATTGCGGCATGTGCCGCATTTTGGGTACCAGTATAATATTAAGCCCATCGTTTCACCACCTATCAATAGAATACCCGTTTTCACCAAGCAATACAACGAAATGCACCGGATTCGAACAAAGGAAATAAAGGGAATGCCCATTGCGGACATTCCCTTCATTGAACCATTTCATTGCTTATAGCGCGTATTTTTCCGTTTCGATTACTTTGACGGAGGCTTCACGTTTTTTCGCAATGACATTGATTGGGGTATGTCTTGTCAACTTGCGAAGCGAAGAAAGCATGATGCGTAAAGTATCACCCGTTTCTACGGCAATCAAGGTTTCCTTTGCATGCTGTTCAAGTTCGTTGAATGCTTCTTGAACGAAAATTTCAGTGTAAAGCACCTTTTGTTTGTTCTTCTCCAAACCAGTGGCCGCAATCGCTTTTTCCGTACGTAATACGACCGATTCCGCAGCATACGCAAGCGATACTATGTCCGCAATGTTGGAAAGGATTTCTTGCTCTTGATCAAGATTTTTGCCGAACTTCTGTGCAGCGAGGCCAGCTGCCAAAATACCAATTTTCTTGGCGTTTCTAACAAGCATTTTTTCTTGTGCCAAAGGCTCGTCGCCAGGCTCTTCCGGCATCATCATCATTAATTCTTCCTGCAGTCCTTGAGCCTTTTGAAGAAGCGGCAATTCCCCTTTAAGAGCCTTCTTCAGGAACGTCCCCGGAACAAGCAGGCGATTGATTTCATTCGTACCTTCAAAGATCCGGTTAATGCGGGAATCACGATACGCTTTTTCAATTTCGTATTCCTGCATGAAACCATAACCGCCATGTAGCTGAACGCCTTCGTCCGTTACGTAATCCAATACTTCGGAAGCGAAGAATTTATTCAATGAACACTCGATCGCATATTCTGCAACCGCAGCCGCCATTGATTTGCCATCTTTCACTTGTTCGTCCGTCAGCTTGCTTTGCCTTTGTTCGTAAAGACCGACAGTACGGTATACCGAGCTTTCCGCTGCATAAATTTTTGCAGCCATCGTTGCAAGCTTCTCCTTAGTCAAATTAAAATCGGAAATTTTCGTTTTGAACTGTTGGCGTTGATTCGTATAAGCAGCTGTAATTTCAAGAGCGCGTTTAGATCCGCCGACAGCACCCACACCTAATTTATAACGGCCGATATTCAAGATATTGAAAGCGATGACGTGTCCTTTACCGGCTACACCCAAAAGATTTTCGACGGGCACCTGAACATCTTCAAGGATTAAAGTACGGGTAGAAGAGCTTTTGATGCCCATTTTCTTCTCTTCCGCACCAGTGGATACACCCTTATATTCACGCTCGACAATGAAGGCCGAGAATTGTTCGCCATCGATTTTGGCGTATACAACGAAGACATCCGCAAAGCCTGCATTAGTGATCCATTGTTTTTCTCCATTTAAAATATAGTGTGTGCCTTCGGCATTCAATTTCGCTGTCGTTTTCGCTCCTAGAGCATCAGATCCCGAGCTTGGCTCCGTTAAAGCATATGCGGCAATTTTTTCACCAGTTGCCAATAAAGGGAGATATTTTTTCTTTTGTTCTTCATTGCCGAATAATACGATTGGCAATGAACCGATCCCTACATGTGCACCATGCGTAATGCCAAAGCCGCCTGAAAGAGCCATTTTTTCCGTTATTAACGCAGAACTGATTTTATCAAGTCCCAACCCGCTATATTCCTCAGGAACATCAGCACCCAATAAACCAATTTCACCTGCATCTTTCAGTAATTTTACCGAACGGTCAAATTCGTGGTTTTCTATATGTTCAACTTGCGGCAAAATTTCATTCAAAACGAAATCTTCAGTAGTTTTGGCGATCATTTTATGTTCATCTGTATAATCTTCCGGTGTAAATACTTGATCATACGTAATATCTTCTACTAAAAATGCTCCACCTTTAATGAGGTTTTCTGTTGTTTGATTGGACATATTATTTCCTCCTAAATGAATAATGATCATTAAATCCTCCGGAAGCAGCTGAAGGCTTCCTGGAGGATGGAATTATGCTAATAATTCAAAGACTCCAGCAGCACCCATACCGCCGCCGATACACATTGTCACGACTCCGAATTGCTGGTTTCTGCGCTTCATTTCATGTAAAAGGCTCAATGTCAATTTGGCTCCCGAACAGCCAAGCGGATGTCCTAAGGCAATCGCTCCCCCATTCACATTGACAATCTCTTCATTCAATCCGAGCTCACGAATGATCTGGATCGATTGAGAAGCGAAGGCTTCATTCAATTCAAACAAACCAATATCGGATAGTTCAAGACCCGCTAGTTTCAAAGCTTTCGGAATGGCAGCGATCGGACCGATCCCCATAATCTCTGGTGGAACCCCTGCCACTGCAAAGGAACGGAACTTTCCAATCGGCTTCATTCCCAATGAAGATGCCTTTTCCCCATCCATGACCATGACCGCCGCAGCTCCATCACTCGTTTGCGATGAATTCCCTGCCGTGACCGATCCGGTAACGGAGAATGCTGGTCTCAGTTTTTTTAATACGTCCGTCGTCGTTCCTGCACGCACGCCTTCATCTTGTGCAAATGTGAATGACTTTTCCTTCAATTTAAGATCTGGCCCAACCGAGCGAAGGGTTACATCAACCGGTACGATTTCGTCGTTAAATTTCCCTTCGGCAATGGCCTTGGCCGCCCTTTGGTGGCTTCTTACTGCAAAGGCATCTTGATCGTCACGGGAGATGCCATATTTTTTTGCAACAGCCTCAGCCGTGTGGCCCATCCCCATATAATATTCAGGGGCTGTTTCCGCAAGCTGCGCATTCGGACGTGTCACATGTCCCATCATCGGTACAAGGCTCATCGACTCTGCACCGCCGGCAATGACCGTATCGCTTTGCCCGAGCATGATTCTCTCCGCTCCATACGCAATGCTTTGAAGCCCGCTTGAGCAATAACGATTGATGGTTATGGCCGGTACTGTGTAAGGCAATCCTGCCAACGCGCCGATGTTGCGCGCCATGTTCAGTCCTTGCTCCGCCTCGGGCATCGCACAGCCGATAATCAGATCATCAATGTTCCCTTCATAATTCCCTGCACGTTTTAACGTTTCCTTTACAACCAATGCTCCTAGGTCATCTGGACGAACATTAGCAAGAGAACCTTTCTTCGCTCTTCCTACCGGAGTCCTTGCTCCAGCAACTATTACCGCTTCTTTCATGAGGATCCCCCTAACTCATTTTTAAGCTATCAATCCATTAAGCTTCTTTTTTGTTTTCACCATCTATTCCAGCCATACATCAGTTGCGAAGTGGTTTCCCTTTAACGAGCATGTGCTGCATCCTTGCTTGGGATTTCGGAGTCGATATCAGTTTCAGGAACGCTTGTTTCTCAAGGTTCAAGATATACTGTTCATCCACTTCCGTACCATATGGAAGTTTGCCCCCGGAGAGGACGTATGCAAGCTCTTTCGCTATCACAAGATCATGTTCGGATAAGAATCCGGAAAGGCGCATCGATTCCGCCCCCAATAGAAGTGCGGCATATCCCGTTTCGCCCACGACAGGAATCTTCGTCCGGACTGGAGCGGTATACCCTTGTTCATGCATGGAAAGTACTGCCTGCTTCGCATCATACAGCTGATGGTCCGCATTCACGCTGATTCCATCAGTGGAATTGAGGAAATTGTTCCCGCGTGCCTCCTCGGCTGATGTCGAAACTTTTGCCATCGCGACCGTTTCAAAAACTTGGTTGGCGACTTTCTGCAAGTCAAAGTCAACGCCCTTTGGCATATTCTTCAACGTTTTCACGTAAAGCTCCTTCGTTCCGCCACCGCCTGGGATCAACCCGACACCAGCTTCGACAAGGCCCATATATGTTTCTGTCGTAGCCTGGATGCGTGCAGCAGGAAGCGATACTTCGGCACCGCCGCCAAGAGTCATATTGAACGGAGCCACCACTACAGGAACGGCACTGTACTTAATTTTCAGCATGGCCTTTTGGAATTGGCTGATGACCATATCCAGTTCAAAAATATTGTCATCCTGCGCTTCCATCAGCATCATCGCAATATTGGCGCCTACACAGAAGTTTTTGCCTTGATTTCCGATTACCAAGCCTTTGTAATTCGCTTCCGCTTCATCGACTGCCGCATTGATCATTTGCATGATGTCGAGACCGATTGCATTATTCGGAGATGTGAATTCCAGCAGAGCCACTCCATCGCCTATATCGATCAAGCTTGCACCGCTGTTTTTCTTGATGACGCCCTTTTGCTTTTTGATCGCTTTAAGATTGATCACTTTAGGGTTTTCGACAAGCTCTTTATATTCACCATTATCATAGTAATGTTTGATGCCATTTTCCTCTTTATAGAATGAAGTGATTCCTTTGGCGAGCATTTCCTTCACCCATTGTGGGACCGTGACGCCCTCGGATTCCATCCTTGCCACGGATTTCTCTACACCGATGGCATCCCAAGTTTCAAAAGGACCCGTGGACCATCCGAAGCCCCATTTCATCGCTTGATCGATTGCCACGATATCATCGGCGATGTCGCCAAGCAGCTGGGCAGAGTACACAAGCACCGGATTCAGCACGTTCCATAGCAATTGTCCGGCTCGGTCATCACTATAAACAAGCGCTTTCATTTTGTTTGCCAAGCCCTTGGCCTGTTTAGCCATTTCAATGGAAGGCGTTTTTAGTTTCTTTCGTGCTTCATACTCAAGAGTCTCGGGATTCAATTCCAGGATCTCCTTGCCCTTTTTCAAGAAGAAGCCTTGGCCTGACTTGCTTCCAAGCCACCCCTTCTCTAGCATTTCTTTCATGAAAGCAGGAATGCTGAAAACTTCTTTTTCTTCCCCGTCCACTTGGTCATAAACGTTTTTCGCAACATGGGCGAAAGTATCCAAGCCAACTACATCGAGTGTACGGAAAGTCGCGCTAGTGGCCCTTCCGATCAGCGGGCCGGTTACGGAATCGACTTCACCAACACTGTAGCCGCCTTTTTGCATTTCCCGGAGAGTGACCAACAAGCCGTAGGTGCCAATCCGGTTTGCGATGAAGTTTGGTGTATCCTTGGCTTCGACGACCCCTTTTCCGAGTACATCCTCGCCAAATTGTTTCATATATTCAAGCACTTCTGGTGAAGTTGCCTTAGTAGGTATGATTTCCAGCAATTTTAGGTAGCGCGGCGGATTGAAGAAGTGTGTTCCAAGGAAATGTTTTTGGAAATCCTCTGAACGGCCTTCTTTCATCGCCTCGATTGAAATTCCGGATGTATTCGACGAAATGATGCTTCCAGGCTTACGATGCTCATCAACTTGGGCAAAGACACTTTTCTTCACTTCCAGCTTCTCGACGACCACTTCGATGACCCAATCGACATCCTTTAAACGGCTAATATCATCTACCAGGTTTCCCGCCTCGATCAACGCAAGATTTCCCTTTGCCGATAGCGGTGCCGGCTTTTGTTTTAAAAGCTTAGTAATCGCAGTTTGACTGATGCGGTTACGTACTTGTTTATGTTCTAATGTTAGTCCCTTTTTCTTTTCATCCTCTGTAAGTTCACGAGGTACAATATCCAATAATAAAGTCGGAATGCCGATGTTAGCAAGGTGTGCAGCAATCCCTGATCCCATAACTCCTGACCCTAGAACAGCAGCCTTTCGTATTTGTCGAACCAAGTTCATATCCCCCTTACGCAATGTATTGAATGAATGCTCATTCATTTTTAATCCAAAAAAATTTTGAATATTTTTTCTTATTACTAATATAGAATATATTTGGAAATTCCGCAATGATTAAACAGGAAAAAAATATTTTTTTATCCATCTTCCTTTGGTTATTTCTTCACTATTCAGTAGAAAATAACGAGCAGGAGGTGACCTATAAAATGAAACGTAAAAATAATCCTTCCAAAGCGGCTGTTAGTGCAGCAAGCGTCAAAGGCAATGCCGGCCCTGGCGGCGAACGTCAGCATGGGATCAACAAAGTGAACAGCCAGAACAATCAGTTCAAAAAATAAACGCCCTTCACGGGAGCCGACCCACATCCGGGGCGGCTCCCAATTGCTATCTCCTGAATAACCCCTTTAAAACGAAAACAACATTGGCCGGTCTCTCCGCAAGACGGCGCATGAAATATCCATACCAATCCGTTCCATATGGAACATAAACCCTGACCTTGTATCCTTCTTCGACGAGCTCAAGCTGCTTTTCATTACGGATGCCATACAACATTTGAAATTCAAATGAATCACTCGCGATTCCGTGAGCCTTCACCAGTTCCTTCGTATAATCAATGATCTTATCGTCATGTGTGGCAACCGCTGTGTAATTTCCATTCAATACATGCTGCTTGATGATTTTCTTGAAATTTTCATCGACAGCTTTTTTCTCGGCAAACGCCACTTCCTTAGATTCTTTATAAGCTCCCTTAACAAGCCTTAGATTCGGATGATAGGCATTCAGCTCGGCAATATCCTTTTCCGTCCGATATAAATAAGCCTGTATGACAGTCCCTAATTCATTATATTCAGCCTTTAAGCTTTTGAATACATCCAAAGTCGGCTGACAGCGCGGAAAATCTTCCATATCTAAAGTGACGAAAACATGATTGTCCTTGGCTTCTTCCAAAATCCTCCTCATATTATCCATGACCACTCGTTCGGACACATCCAAGCCCATCGATGTCAACTTCAAAGAAAGCTGTGAATCCAACTTCTCTCTGCCGATCATGCGAATGGCTTCAATACACTGATCTGCCATCTGCCTTGCCTCTTGTTCGTCCTCGATGAATTCCCCTAAATAATCGATGGTTACAGCAAGCCCCTTCCGGTTTAAATCGGCAATGACAGCCAAGGCCAATTCCAATGACTCCCCAGCAACGAAACGAGATGCCCCGAACCGCAGCCCATATTTCTTGGCTGCCCTCGTCATGCTTTTATTTTTGGACAAAAACAAGAAAAGTCTCTTCATCATTCGCTCCATCTGCATTCCCCTCCAAATGATTTTTCGGAAAATAGATGCACAAGATCATTTTACCATTTAATTCAATTTCCAAATATTCAGAAGCAAGAATAAAAAGTTTCACCCGGGGAAAATTAAAGGCGTTTAATGAACACTCAAAGGAGGCAGGATGAATGGAACAGCAAAATTCTTTTAACAGCCAACAGCAGTCCACAGGCTATATGAAGCAGCCGCCGGAAATGGTATCGGTAAAAGACAGCTTATACCTGAGCGATATGCTTTCATGGAATCTCAATGCGATCAAAAAAGCTCATTTCTTTGCCACACAATGCAAAGATCCTCAAATCATCGACGCATTAAATCGCTGTGGACTCATGCATCAGCGTCATTACGATACGATTTTGAACCATTTGGACCCAAACCAAACTCAAAGTCAACAACAATTCCAATAAGGAGGGTTCTTGATGCCCAATCAAAACAAAGTCCAAAACCCAGAAACTCCCGTGGCAAAAACCCCGCAAATGAACGACCGGGACTTTATAAATGATATGCTCACTACCGAGAAATACTTCTGTAACTCCTTATCTGTTTCCTTGCATGAAATGAGCAACCAAATTTTATTCCAAGACATTTTCTCCATTTCGAAAGAAAACCAAGAAATGCAAAGGGAACTCTATAACATCATGTTCGAAAAAGGCTGGTACGGCTTAGAAAAAGCGCAGCCTGACAGCTTAAGCCAATCCTATCAGCAATTTTCAGGATACAAAAGCCAATTCCCATACGGCTCGAACATTCAATAATGATCACTGGAGGAGCTGGCTTTCAGCTCCTTTTGCCTTTCTGCAAACAAAGCCGGCCCCCGATAATGCGCGAGGAAAACGCCTCATTTTATCGGTTAACTCTGAATTTGCGAGTAAACTCCCCATTTTCGCGGGTAAAACCGTCAAACCCTAGAGTAAGCGCGCCATCTTCGCCAGGTTTCCCTCCATATTTCGGCCAGAACCCTTGATTTTCTTGAGAAAACGCCTCATTTTTTCGGTAAACTCTGAATTCGCGAGTAAACTCCTCGATTTCGCGAATAAAACCACTAAATTCGCGAATAAACACTCCAAATTCGCGAGTAAAACCGCCAAACTCGCGAATAAACTCCCCATCTTCGCCAGGTTTCCCTCCATTTTTCGTCCAGATCTCTTGATTTTCTTGAGAAAACGCCTCATTTTTTCGGAAAACTCTGAATTTGCGAGTAAAACCGCCAAACTCGCGAATAAACTCCCCATCTTCGCCAGGTTTCCCTTCATTTTTCGTCCAGAAGAAGACGCTCTAAAATATAGGCAACACCCACACTAACCCAGATACGCCCCAAAAACTTTTTGCGAAGTTTTTCTTCTGCTCAAAAAAAACACCCCTTATAAAGGGGTGCATCAAGATGGTCCGTTTTTTCTTTAAATGTCGGTTGAGAACATGTACTTCTTATAGTGATACCGGATGCTGAATATCAAGCCCATGGCCATCATATTACCCATTAGCGAGCTTCCTCCATAGCTGATGAATGGAAGCGGGATGCCGGTAATCGGTAAAAGACCGACCGTCATGCCGATATTTTGAAAGACATGGAACGTCAGCATGCTTATGACTCCAACACAGATATATGTATAGAAGTTATTTTTCGTATCCATCCCCGTCTTGGTGATGTGATATATCAATAGGAAGAACAAGGAGATTATGATACTTGAGCCGATGAAGCCAAATTCTTCACCGATGATACTGAAAATGAAATCCGAATGACTCTCGGGTAGATACACTTCCCTTGAGCCGATGCCTTTTCCAGTTGTCTGGCCTGAGCCGATGGCCAATAAGGACTTGGTTAAGTGATACCCTTCCGCGCTCGCATAGTTGTATGGGTCGAGCCAGGAATAGATCCGGCCAAACTGATAGGTTTTTACCCCTAGGTATTTTTCCAGGATCTCCGGTTTCCAAAGGACAAAGTAGAGGATTGTCGAAGCGACGACGATCCCGCCTGAAATGATTGGCAGTAGGATTTTCCAGGATATCCCTGATATGAAAATCATGCCGATCATGATGGACAGGATGACAAGTCCAGTGCCCAAATCCGGCTGTTGCATGATTAACATGAGCGGGGCACCGGTGACAATGCCAATCTTGATGAGCAGCCAAAAGTCCGTTTGAATGGTTTTCAGCGTGTTTTTTAGATGATGGTTCGAGATGACATTTGCCAAGGCTAAAATCAGGAAAACCTTCATGAATTCCGAGGGCTGAATCGAGCCGATTCCTGGAATGACGAACCAGCTTCTTGCACCATTTATATTAGGTACGATGGTGGTTGGCATAAGGATCAGCAAAAACAGCAAAAACAATCCGAAGCCGTAGGCATACCAGGATATCTTTTTTAACTGATCTGAATCAAGCGTGATAAAACCCAAAACGATTCCAATTCCTACTATATACCAAAAAATTTGTTTAATTAAAAAGTTTTCCGCGTACTGTCCAGTCGTTTGGGCACTGTAGATCGCTAAGCAGCTTCCAACGCATAATAACAGCAATATCGTGACCAAAGAAAAATCAATTCGTGATGAAAATTTATTCTGTTCTTCCATACTTAACTCTCCCTTAAAAAGGCTCCTGCAATACATCTTCAAATACACTTATTCATTATACTTTAAACAAATAAAATCACAACTATATCGAAGAATAGTTTACGGGCCAATCCGCATGGAGCCTTTCATACAGGAAAATTAAGCGTGAATTCCCTTGGATTTCCTTCGTTTCAATAATCTGCTCACCAATCCATGGCCAGGGGAAAAGAGAAAGGCCAACCCGAATAAGGAAGCGGCTGCACCCACCATACATCCGGATATCGAGGCATCCAAAATGGTAGCTGAGTAGTAACCGATGACAGAACTTAACACGCCGATCACGATACTGACTTTGATCATCCCGCTTAAACGCTCTGACAATAAATATGCCGTCGCAGCGGGAATGATGAGCATTCCAACCACTAAAATCGAACCTACACTATCAAAAGAAGCTACGGTAGTCATCGAAATGAGGCTCATCAATAAATAATGAAACAACAGAACCGGAATCCCCATGGCGGCGGCAAGTGCCGGATCGAAGGATACAAGCTTGAACTGTTTGAAGAAAACGAAAATCAAGATGAGGTTCAGGATAAAGCAGCTCCCCACAATCCAAACGGCTTTCGGCCCGGCCTCTATTCCGCCAATTGTCATCGTGTTCCACGGAGTATAGGCGATTTCCCCGTACAGGACGTGCTCAAGGTCAAAATCTATTTGTTGCGTATACAAGCTCACCAGTACGATTCCCGCGGCGAAGAGTGAGGTGAAGACGATGCCGATTGCCGCGTCGGATTGAACGCCGGAAGATTGGAAAAGCTGGATCAAGAATACTGTAAGCAAACCTAGCGCCGCTGCCCCGATCAGCATCGGAATGGAGTCACGGGT
>NZ_PHNG01000716.1:0-6873 GCF_002803435.1 Bacillus sp. mrc49
TGACCCGGCAGAGGTGGCCAAAAAAATGGCCAAAAGCACGTTAAAGCTTGCTCCATCGATTCAATTCGGCTTTAATGAGACAGCGGAAATGGGGCTTCCGCCAAAGGTCTTCACGCCATCATCTGATGAATTCGAGATCGGGGAGTTCATGCAGCTTGTATTCAACCGCATCTGGGCACGGCGTTCCTTTAACTTCGTTCGTCAATATTATGAGGAAAATGCCGTCGTTCATTATGTCTGCAATAAGGATGTCATTGGGGCGAGTGAAATTCAAGGAATGTTCATGAGTTTGTTCGCCTCCGTTCCGAACGGGAAAGTGATCGTGGAACGGGTGACGTGCAATAAACGCGGCTCGGAAAATGACTGGGATGTAGCGGTGCGCTGGAGAATCCAAGGAATGCACGAAGGAACAGGATACTTTGGAGCGCCTAGCGGAAAAGCCATCGATATTGCTGGAATCAGCCATTATAAAATCCGTAATGAAAAAATCCTCGAGGAATGGTTATTGTTTGATGGGATGGAAGTATTGCGCCAAATCCATTTACCGAATGAACAAAATGCTGAAGCGACAGTGGAAGATGGGAACTTTACCGGCGTATCATGATTGATCGGTTTTAGCGGCTGCGCTGCAGCAGGTAATGACACGAATAGGAGGAAAAAGAGATGGAGTATATGAAGAAAGCGGAAGCGTTGGAGCAGACCTCTTCAAATGATGTAGAACAAACGGTAAAGTCCATTATTGAGCATGTAAAAGCGGGCGGAGATGCGGCCGTTCAGGAATACGAAAGGAAATTCGGCCAATCCGATCGTCCGGTCCGGGTAAGTGAAGAGGAGCTGGAGCGCTGCATGAGGACGCTGCCAGATGAGGTGAAAGTACTCATCGACCGGGTCGTGGATAGGGTCAGTGAATTTGCCAAGGCGCAGCTGAGCTGTCTGACACCATTCGAAAAGGATTTTGGCGAAGGGATCAAAATGGGGCATCGAATCGTCCCGATCGAAAAGGTAGGTGCATACGTACCAGGGGGGAGATTCCCTTTATTGTCATCAGGGCCCATGGTCGTTGCCCCGGCAAAGGTGGCCGGAGCAAAAAGGATCGTTGCCTGTAGTCCGGCCAATTATGAAGGCGGCATCCATCCAGCTGTTTTATATGGATTGATTCGTTCCGGTGCGACAGACATTTTTGCCATCGGGGGTGCCCAGGCAATTGCGGCGATGGCGTATGGAACGGAATCAATTCCCGAAGTGGATATCATCGCCGGGCCTGGAAACCGTTTCGTGGCAGAAGCAAAGCGGCAAGTATTCGGGAAGGTAGGCATTGACCTTATTGCAGGACCGAGCGAGGTCATGGTTTTTGCCGATGATTCTGCATCACCGACGAAAATCGCGGCTGATCTGCTTGCCCAGGCAGAACACGATCCTTACGCACGGGCCATTCTCGTTACGACTTCCCGGGCGGTTGGCAAGGAAACGGAAACCGAAGTCGCACGGATTTTGAAATCCTTTTCACCATCATCCCCCGCTCATGAATCATGGGAAAAAAGAGGCGAAATCATTTTGGCGGAATCGCTGCAGGAAGGTCTCGATATTTGCAATGACTATGCCATAGAGCATTTGCATCTGCATATTGAAAAAAGCCGTGATTTGATGGATAGGTTATATAATTATGGATCATTGTTCCTCGACGAAGGCAGCTCCGTCGTCTTTTCGGACAAGGTATCTGGCACGAACCATACCCTGCCCACTCAAAAGGCAGCAAGGTATACGGGCGGATTATGGGCAGGAAGCTATGTGAAGGTGATGACCCATCAGGAAATTACAGGCCAAGGCATTCAATTCCTGGCCTCCCATGCAGAAGACCAATCCCAAATTGAAGGATTGGAAGGCCATAAACTATCGGCCACGGTCAGAATGTCGTGAAATGAATGATATAAGGCAAGCTCCATAAAGCTATAAGCCCCCCTTTAAAGTGGATGGGGGGCTATGGCATCATGAGATAAAAGAGCGCCTTTCCGACCGAAGGGAAGGCAAGGGAGGGGAATGAAAGGATGGAATATGTCAACCGAACCAATAAAATGAACAATCGAAAAGAGACCATTTTATTCTTTATCATTAGCTTACTGTTCTTTGTCACCATTACGGCCTTTGACCCATTTATCTCCTCTTACGCTAAAGAACTTGGGTTCGACTCCGTGGTAATCGGCAGCATCATCGGGATTTCGGGAATTGTCGCCTTATTGACCAGACTTCCATTGGGCGTGCTTTCAGACATGATGCATAAACGGAGGCTGTTCATCCAAGTGGGGCTGTTGATCACGATCGTCTTATGGACGTTAGCCTTTTTCATACCGAATGCAACTACCTTGTATCTCGGGAAGATTTCAGACGGACTGACAGGCTCGACGTGGGTGATTTACAACGTCATGTTCGCTTCCTATTATGGAGTGAAGGAAGCTGCGAAGGCTGTCGCCATATTGAGCGTCGCATCGCCGATTGGCTCGATCCTTGGTACGACGACCGGTGCGTTGGTGGCCAACAGTTATGGCTATCGTTATAGTTTCCTGGTTGCTGTTGCCGCAGCGATCCTTGCATTGATATTAACCTGCTTCACCAAGGATTTGAGCGTTAAGGATATCAAGGCGAAATACGATAAGAAAATACTGGTGGAGCAAGTGACCGATAAAAAAATCTGGATCATTTCCGCCTTGGCTACGGTTGCCTTGATGGTGACCATTGCAACAAGGGATACGTTCACACCTCTAGTAGCGACGGACCTAGGCGCAAATCCCTTGATGATTGGCATGCTCGCAAACACGCATCTGATCATTTATGGGGTGGCGGCAGCATTATGCGGAAGCTACTTTTACAAAAAAATCGGATTATCGAAAACGGCGTTTATAGGTGCGGTATTGCAAGGTGTGATCGTGATCGCGATTCCCTATGCCCAAAATCTGTCGGTGCTTTTTCTCCTGCAAGCGCTACAAGGCTTTGGATACGGTTTGATCTTTACGGTTGTCACCTCCTGGTCCGTCGAAAACATACCGGAAATCAAGCAATCCACGAGACTGGGCTTGTTCCAAAGCCTCTATTCCGGGGGGATGTTTTTGGGCCCTGTCCTTATCGGGATCCTGATTGAAATGTTTTCTAGGACGACCGGCTTCCTCATCATCGGCATTTTGTCGATCGTGTCCACGCTCCTGATCAGAGGGAAGGTAAAACCTGCCAAAGGGCAATCTTCCGATCAAATCTATCCTATTGTAGGAGATGATGACGAAAAGAAAATGAGTGTACGCTGAAATGATAACGCATACATGAAAGATGAAAAGGTGAACCCTTGAGGGGTTTGCCTTTTTTATTTTTGAGCCGGTTCCCATGAAGAACATCAATGTCATGAGCAATTAAATGCATGCTGGCTTTCTTAATGGCCATAATGTTTTTTATTCACAAAATCGTACTAATGTTGACGGTATCAGTCGATGACTTTATCATAACAACAAGATAATGATAATCATTTTCAATTAAGAGTTCACTGCTAAAACAGAAAGGGTGCAAAAAATGCGGGAATCGAAGAAAGCAAGAACAGTAGGGGGAGGAATATTCATCCTGTTATTCACGGTCATGATGATATTGTCAGGATGCAATACCTCTCAAAAAACGACAGAAGCAGAGAAAACATCTGCAGAAGCAAAGAATCAAGACGTTAGAACGATCAAGCACGAAATGGGAGAAACGGAAATCAAGCATACTCCGAAAAAAATAGTTACCCTTGAATTATCTTTCGTTGATTCTTTAAATGCTCTAGGGTTGGAACCTATTGGAATTTCAGATGATAACAAAAAAGATATGATTACAAAACTTGTAGGGAAAGAAATAGATTATACCTCAGTAGGAACGCGTGAACAGCCTAATTTAGAGGTCATCAGTTCTTTACAGCCGGATTTGATCATTGCAGATGCCGAGCGTCATAAAGGAATTTATAAAGATTTGCAACAGATTGCCCCTACGATCATCTTGAAAAGTCGGGAATCGACGTATCAAGAAAACCTGGATTCTTTTAAAACGATTGCAAAGGCAGTCAATCAGGAAGAGGCTGCAGAAAAACGTTTAACCGAACATGAAAAAACGATCAAGGACCTTAAGGAAAAGCTTACTGTTGAATCCAATATGACGGTTCTGCCAGCAGTTGTGCGGGATACTTCCTTCCAGGCTCATACATCTTCTTCCTATGATGGAGAATTGCTTGAACGGATGGGATTGAAAAATGCCATTCAGCAGGAACAGCCGCATGCTGAGATGAATCTGGAGCAGCTTGTCGAGATTGATCCAGATATCCTGCTGTTGGCGAACAATGAGGGCAAGCTGCTTACTGATGAGTGGAAGGACAATCCTCTATGGAAAAACCTGAAGGCGGTAAAAAAAGGTCAAGTTTACAGCGTTGATCGTGATTTATGGACAAGATACCGTGGGGTTGTATCCGCAGAGGCCATTGCCAAAGACACTTTAAAAATGCTTGATGAAAAATAAAGGAATAAAAGAGGAGTAAGAGAATTGATTCTTACTTCTCTTTCCAGTCGTTTTAAATTTTGTTAGGAAGTGTGTTGTGTTGTAAATGGAGATTGTAAGTAAAAGTAAAATGAAAGTATATGGTACAGCTGTAGCTGGAGTGGTTTTGTTAATGATTGGAGTCTTGTCCAGCATTACGGTGGGTGCAGCCGATATAGATGTATCAAGGGTGATGAAATCCTTTTTGGCGATGGATTCCTCCAAGGAACAAACCATCATCAGGACCATTCGCTTACCCCGAGCCTTGGTCGGCGCCTTAGTCGGTGCAAATTTAGCGGTTGCGGGTGCCCTCATGCAGGCTATCACCCGGAATTCACTAGCCTCGCCGCAAGTGTTTGGGGTTAATGCCGGAGCCTCATTTTTTATTGTGTCCGCCTTTGTCTTCTTTCCTAGCCTCTCTTCCGTCTCTCTTGTTTGTCTTGCATTTGCTGGGGCAGCAGTGGCGGGGATGTTGGTCTATTCTTTTGCTTCGGGAGGGGGAATGACACAAGTAAAACTGGCATTGGCCGGGATGGCTGTTCACTTTTTTTTATCTTCTTTAACGCAAGGAATGATCATTTTTAATGAGCAAGCGAAAGACGTGCTCTATTGGCTAGTGGGATCGATCAATGGAAAAACATGGACGCATGTCAATTTGATTCTCCCTTGGTCCCTTTCTGGGTTATTGATTGCTGCCGTGTTCTCCCGATCGGTTTCCATCCTTGTCTTAGGAGAAAATATGGCCCAAGGACTTGGACAGAAGGTTCAACGAATCCGGATTCTGGCAGGGATCTTGGTGATCATTTTGGCCGGTTCTTCGGTGGCCGTCGCAGGTCCAGTCGGCTTCGTTGGACTGATCGTTCCTCATATCGCCAGAAAGCTGGTGGGTGGGGATTATCGAAGAATCATTCCTTTTTCGGCCTTATTCGGCGCTGTATTGTTAGTATATGCAGATGTTCTCGCCCGTTTTATCGCCTATCCGTTCGAGTCGCCGGTAGGCATCGTAACAGCCATCATCGGTGCACCATTCTTCCTTTATTTAGCGAGAAGAGGGAGGAATATTAAGCAATGAAACGAAAACGGAAAGTGAAATCAAGGTTGCGCCCAAATTCCATTCTCCTGATGCTGACCATGATTACGTTGGTCCTATCGATGGTGAGCCTGGGGTTAGGGGCCATATATATATCACCTTTAGAAATCATCCAACACTTGCTTGGAGAAGGAATGCAAAGCCAGGCATTCATTCTGCACAACTATCGTATACCGCGCATTTTAATTGCTGTGATAGTGGGAGCCGGATTGGCAACGGCTGGAGCCATCTTGCAGGGAGTCCTGCGGAATCCATTGGCTTCTCCCGATGTGATCGGGGTAACGAAAGGGGCCGGATTGGCGGCTGTTATCGTAATCGTTTTATTTCCGCAATCCCCCCTCATCATCCTGCCTCTTTCGGCCTTCATGGGAGCGGCGATCATGGCGGCCATTTTGATGGTATTCGTTTATAAAAAAGGAGCTCAACCGAATACGATCGCCCTGGTGGGTATTGCTTTAGGGGCCATATGTCAAGCGGGCATAGAGTATTTCATGGTCAAATTCCCGGATGATGTAAATACGACACTGCTGTGGTTGACGGGCAGTTTATGGGGAAGAGGATGGGATCAAATATTCATATTGCTGCCATGCCTTATTCTTGTCCCGGTACTGATTGCCTTAACTTCTAAATTGGATGTGCTGAGTCTTGGCGACGATATTGCTACAGGTCTCGGTGAAAGATCAAAATCCCTGCGCTATATATTACTTGGTGTTTCAGTCATTTTAATTGGAGTATGTGTAGCTGCAGTTGGTTCCATCGGGTTCATTGGTTTGATTGCCCCCCATATTGCCCGTAGATTAGTAGGGTCAAAATTCAAGGTATTGCTTCCTGCATCAGCTCTCTTTGGTTCAATCTTTCTGCTCGTCGCCGATAGCCTAGGGAGGGGATTATTCCCGCCAATAGAAATACCCGCCGGAATTATCACCGCGGTGATTGGCGTGCCGTATTTTTTATATTTATTACGTCGTGAACGAAAAATAACATAAGGAAGGCTGGCGGTTATGACAACATTATCAGCAGAGCATCTTTCTCTCTCTTATGGATCGAATCGAATCATTGATGATATTGATTTAGACATCCCTGAAGGCAAAATAAGTATAATCATAGGATCCAATGGGTGCGGCAAATCCACCATCTTACGGTCCCTGGCTAGATTATTGATGCCTCAGGAAGGTACGATCTATTTAGATGGAAAATCGATCGCCCTTCAATCCTCCAAGGAAGTGGCAAGAAAATTGGCCATT
>NZ_PHNG01000717.1:0-4659 GCF_002803435.1 Bacillus sp. mrc49
TCCTTCAGTACAGCAGCAGGGACGTCACTGGGAATTATGTGAATAAATATATGGGGAAGTGAAATAAACATGAAGGGTGTCCAAGGGACATCCTTTTTGGCATGGTAAATGAAATGGGAGCTCATATACTGATGAATGGAGGGGGAAATGCTGACATCATAATAGGGGATATGGCAATGGGATGTCAGCATCCTTTTTCAATACTCATCTTTTTTGGATAAGCAATGATCACATTCCAAGAGATACGATTCAGCTTGCTCGGTGATGGTGGTTCCGCACTCCGTACATTGTTTAGGCGGCAGGTTCCTGAAAAACTCCATAGGGTTTTTAGTTTGCATCATGATTCCTCCTCATATTTCGGTCGATTAGTCTTCGCGATTGGAAAGGCAATGATCGCATTCCAAGAGATACGATTCAGCTTGCTCGGTGATGGTGGTTCCGCACTCCGTACATTGTTTAGGTGGCAGGTTCCTGAAAAACTCCATAGGGTTTTTAGTTTGCATCATGATTCCTCCTCATATTTCGGTCGATTAGTCTTCGCGTTTGGAAAGGCAGCGATCGCATTCCAATAGATAGGAATTTGAATGGTCGACATGTGTTTCACCACATTCGGGGCAATGAGTAACGGAATCGATCGTCAATGAATTTGTTTGGTTTGCTTGCATGTCTTGATCCTCCTTATAGTACAGTTTAAGTTGTTTGTTTGTTGTTATAATACAGTATATACCCGAATTTGGAAAATGTATAGGTATTTTACAGAAAATTTCAAAATTATTTTGCGAATAGGTAAAAACCCTTTGATGACAAGGATTCACTGCACGATGTTTTCATCGTTCTTCTTGACGGAGATCAAGAAATTACAAAAAAATAAATGTAATAAATGAAAAACCAATGCAGAAATGCTCGGAATCGAGACCATTTAACCGCCAGTACTGTAACAGATGGTGCAAGTTAATAGAGAAGGTAAAGGAATGCTTCTTATAGGTGAATGTGATCGGCAGCAGGCTTGCTTTGGATGAAGGATCTTCAAGGAGGAAAAAAATAGGCAATCAGAATATGGCCATTGTGGTTTTAGTAATTCAGTAAAGAGGTAACTTGCTAATAGAAGTGAATTAATGGGAGGTAGCTTATGTCGAAAGTGATGATTATCATAAATCCATCTTCAGGTAAGGAAAAGGCAGGTAAGATTTTGCCGAATGCAGAAAAGGTGCTGGGGGAGATGTACGATCAGGTGACCGTTCTTAAAACGAAGGGAGAAGGAGATGCTACGGAATTTGCCAAGGAGGCATGTGCCAAAAGGTACGATGCTGTCATATCGATGGGCGGGGACGGAACGGTGAATGAGATCGTGAACGGGCTTGCGGAACAGGATCATCGCCCGGTATTCGGGATCATCCCGCTTGGTACCGTTAATGATTTCGCTAGATCATTGGGTATCCCCCTGAATCCGGAAGCGGCGATAGACATCATTAAGGATAGGAAAATGAAAGAATCCGACATCGGGAAAATCAATGATCGTTACTTCATGAATGTTTTGGCGGCCGGTCCGATCGCCGAGGCTACCTATAATGTATCCGTTGAACAAAAAACCCGCCTCGGCTCCTTTGCTTATTTCATGGAAGGAGCAAAAGCCGTCATCAAGAAGAATCCATTTCCGTTAACGGTTGAACATGACCAAGGAAGATGGATCGGTGAGGCCCATTTATTAATCGCGACAATGACTAACTCTGTCGGCGGTTTCGAGCGGCTTGCACCAGACGCTGAAGTGAATGATGGAAAGCTGCACACCTTCATCATTAAAGACTTGTCTCTCCCCCTTCTCCTCAAGATCATCCCTAGTTTAATGAAGGGGGAGATCAAGGAACATGATGAAGTAGAATATATTCAAACATCCAAGCTCCATTTATCCACTCCCGAGGACATTAAAGTAAACATTGATGGAGATGAAGGCTTCCTCCTTCCTTTTCAGGCAACTGTATTGAATAAACATCTTCGTCTGTTTGTCCCGGGTACGGCATCAGTTGAATGAGTAAATGTGTACCTGCCTGAAATCCTGGATATGTATCACACGAATCATGAATGTTGGAAAAGCTGCTCGGGCCGATGCTGCCCGCTCAGCTTTTTTCGGCTTATATCGACAATAATTCGTCCAACATGCCAATAATTAGAGCTGTGTCCAATTTAATTCGCCTCGATAACATTATGAGCGGGACAAAAAAGCGAGATTTAGCTGTTGGGCAGGACGTCATTTCCCTGACTTCGATGACGGTTGATTAGGCGGGGAAAATGGCATCTTTATTCCGGGCGATTCTAGGCAAGAATAGTAATTGCATGAATGAATCGCTCTAAATATGTTACGCTTATAGTTATGAAAATAGATGAGAGAGGATGTTAGATGTTTGTATGGAGTTTTTTCTTATTATATTGGCCCTTCTAATATTAATTGGAATGTCCAATGTAATTAACCATTTTATACCCTTTATACCTGTACCATTAATTCAAATTTCATTGGGGGTTTTGCTGGAGGTCCTGCTTGGGATCCACGTCGAGTTGGAGACAGAGCTGTTTTTGCTGTTGTTCATCGCACCCCTTTTATTCAATGATGGAAAGAACGTGCCGCGTACAGCGCTTTGGAAGCTGAGGGCGCCCATTCTCATGCTTGCATTGGGCCTCGTATTCTTGACGGTTTGGTCTGGCGGTTATTTAATTAACTGGTTGATCCCTTCGATTCCATTGCCTGCTGCATTCGCTTTAGCTGCGATTTTGTCCCCTACGGATGTAGTGGCGGTCAGCGCGATGGCAAGCCGTGTTAAGCTGCCGAAGAGCATTCTGCATCTTCTTGAAGGGGAAGGGCTAATGAATGATGCTTCGGGCCTTGTGGCATTTAAGTTCGCTGTGGCAGCTACAGTCACTGGTGTTTTCTCCTTGGTGGATGCAACGTTTAGTTTCATATGGATTGCGATCGGCGGTTTTGCAGGCGGTGCCCTCATTGCCTTCATCATTATCAGATTGCGTGTGTTCCTTCGCCGCCTTGGCATGGAAGATGTTACGATGCACATGCTGATCCAGATCCTGACTCCTTTTATCATTTTCCTCGCTGTGGAGCATTTTCACCTTTCTGGTATTTTAGCAGTTGTCGCCGGGGGGATTGTCCATGCAATAGAACGGGATCGGGAAATATCACCGACGGTGGAGTTGCAGGTTGTTTCCAAAAGCACATGGTCTGTTATTTTGTATGTACTGAATGGACTTGTTTTCGTATTACTGGGCCTGCAAATCCCAAGCGTGGCGCAGACCATATTCGAAGATCCAGCCTTCAATAACGGACAAGTGATTATTTATATCGTGATCATCACACTTTTCCTCTTCGCTTTACGATTCATTTGGCTCTTGGCGGCCTGGTCGATCGGTTGGTTCGCGAAAAAAGCAGGCGCTCAAAAGCCAGATATGAAGGCGGCCGGAATCATCACCATTTCCGGAGTTCGAGGAGCTGTAACGTTAGCTGGTTCATTCTCGATTCCGTATGTATTGGCCGATGGAACTCCTTTCCCGGAGCGTTCGTTGATCATCTTCATTGCAGCCGGGGTCATATTGCTGACATTGGTTGTCGCAAGTGTGTTTTTGCCGATTGTAGCACGAACGGACGAAGAGGAGGTCGTGGATAAACAGGCTGACAAATCGAAAGCGGCTGCGATTCACACACATCAAGCGGCAATCAAAGTTATAGAATCGCAAATGACCGATGAAAACCGTGAAGCGGCGTTATCGATCATATCGAGATACCATACGAAAATCAATGCACTTTCTTTTGTAGAACAAGAGAAAGAGCCCGCTGTATTAAGAGAAGAAGAAAAGGTTCTTCGCTTCAAGGCACTTGAGGCAGAACAAAGATTCCTCGATAAGCTTATCAAGGATGAGAAAGTGGATAAAGAAACGGCATTTATATGCAAGGAATATATCCAACGGATGGAGGGCGCGGTGACTAACCTGATGAAATTCCGCCTTTTGAGATCCGTAACACTTTTCAAAAGAAGTATGTTGAGAATCTTTAAATTATTTTTCCCTAATAAAAATGAAACAAGAAGATTCAACATCGAGCGGTTGGAAAAGGTGAGGGACCTTAAAATCAGGATGTATAAAGCTGCCATTCAAGAGATACAAGCCGGCATTAATGCCGAAAACCATGAGACATCCTCGATGATCATTGAAGAATATAAAGTGTTGATCTTGAAATGCAAACGGGAAAATAGAGGCCGAGTCCCTAGTAAAATGGTGGAATATGAAAGGGAGCTATTTTATAAGGCGATTCAGGCAGAGCGTGATGAAGTACAGGAGATGTTTGAAACAAGACAAATTTCGCGTGAAGTTGCCAATATTCTCCGTCATCAAATCAATTTGCGTGAAGCATTGACGATCAATGAAAACACACATCAATAAGAACTTAACGAGCGCTGCCGATTTCCTCGGCAGCGCTCCTTTCGTATATGGAGGGAATGCTCCAGGCGGCATCGAACGACCCGAAAATAATTAAAGATGAAGAGCGTACCTTAAGTAATCCTGAAATACTGTCAAAATGATGAGGATGAGCATCCTTTCGTCATAATGGCAGATGACCTTCCGGCAGGCTTTTTCGTTTTACATGTTGGCGATAACAACAGC
>NZ_PHNG01000718.1:0-4188 GCF_002803435.1 Bacillus sp. mrc49
AATGCTTGGTCCTGGGTGTGTTTGACAGACCGATCAAGTTCACTGGCATAGGGAAGGAAGCCGATGAGCAATTGGGCGGGCAGCTAACAGAGTTAGTGAAAGCTGGAGAAATCTCTTCCAAGAAAAAATCAGTGGTTAAAATACATACATTAGGCAAGTTAGGCGTGAAGCGGTTGGTGTTTGTGGGCCTGGGCAAGGAAAAAGAGCTTACTTTCGAAACGCTCCGCGAAGCGCTCGGTAAAGCGCGTAAAACGATTGCGGAATCCAAGCTGACGACTCTGTCGATCGCCTTGGATACATTCACGACTGAAAACCTGGATGCCCTGGACGCTGCGCATGCGTGCTCGGAGGCGTTCGAACTTGCTTCCTATAAGTTTGAAGGCTACAAGCAAAAATCGAACCAGGTCGAAAAAAGCATCGAAAGAATTACGGTTTATAGTGATGCCGATAGTGGCGAGGTAGGGGCGGCGCTTCATGTAGGCAGAATTTTCGGCAGGGCCACCAACTCGGCGAGGACATTGGTCAATACACCTGGGAATTTGCTGACTTCCACGGATTTGGCTGACTATTCAGCCGCTTTGGGTGAACGTTATGGTTTTGAAGTGGAGATACTTGAGAAGGAAGATATGCTCAAGTTGGGAATGGGAGCCCTCCTTGCCGTCAATCAGGGCTCGGTCGAACCACCGAAAATGATCGTGTTGAAGTATCAAGGAAAAGAGGAATGGAGGGATGTTATCGGTTTGGTAGGCAAAGGCATCACGTTCGATACTGGGGGATATTCCTTGAAAACGAAGGCCGGCATCGTCGGAATGAAAACGGATATGGGGGGTGCTGCAGCCGTATTGGGGGCAATGGAGATTATCGGCGAATTGGGGCCGGACCAAAATGTAGTTGCCGTCATTCCTTCCACTGATAATATGATCAGCGGCGAGGCCTTCAAGCCGGATGATGTGATCACTGCCATGAGCGGAAAAACGATCGAGGTATTGAATACCGATGCTGAAGGACGGCTCGTCTTGGCAGATGCCGTGACCTACGCTAAACATCATGGTGCAGAATACCTGATTGACGTAGCGACGTTAACGGGCGGTGTCATAACGGCGCTGGGCATGGATATGACTGGTGCAATGACCAATGACGTTGAATTCTACGAGCAAGTCCAAAAAGCTTCCGAGGAGGCCGGCGAGCCTATGTGGCGGCTGCCCATTACCGAAAAGGACAAGGAACGCGTACGCAATAGTAAGATAGCAGATTTGAACAATTCACCTGGCGGGGCCGGGCATGCCATCATGGGCGGGGCTTTCATCGGTGAATTTGCAGAAGCGACCCCGTGGGTCCACCTGGATATTGCCGGCACGTCGACAACCTCCAGCAGCTCTGCATTATGCACCGCAGGAGCGACGGGTGTCATGGCTCGGACGCTTGCCTTATTGGTTGAAACCTTTGAAGCGAAATGAACAAAAAAACCGAAGCCAAGCATAGGCTTCGGTTTTTTTTCAAATATCCCTCCATTTTAGACTGATGATGATATGGCAATTAACCTCTCCAGCTTTCGGATGGAAATCAAAACGGATTCCATCTGGGTTATACATGATATCAGGTTCGTTTTTAATGCCGATCTTCCGGATCATTTCCGTCACGAGGCTTTTTTCCGATGATTGGGCAGCGGTCATCAATCCGTTTGCGAAAGGCTTGGATGTCGCTAAAGTGTTCATGACTTTTTGCACATCGATCAATAAGGACTGCGAGGCCTTTGCCGATTTAACCAACAAATCGGGATTGGTAGCCGAGTAGGGACGGATGCTCCCAGCCAGCCCGTCATACATATGAGGGGGATGCAGGCCGAAGGGGAAATAAGGGTGATTTTCCATTAAGTTTCCTTCCTTTCCTTCAGGCTTTCTTTAGACCTGTTTTCTTTATACGTTAAACTATGTAAGAACGCCTTGCGATATGATAGCGGCTCGACGACTGCCCTTTCCTGAAACCCAATCCAGGGAATTTTAGCGAAACACACACTATTATTTGTAAACAGCTTCATTGACAGGTATAGTGGATAGTAATATACTTACTTACCTAAAGTAAGGAGTATGCACACTATAAATTAAAAAATAGGTGATGTTATCATGAAAATAAACGAGCAAACAAAAAGCATTCTAATAGATAAAATGACGATCCTGAAAACCCCTGGAAAAGCGGATATATGCTTAGTGGGGCCTGTTAAGCTCCCTGTGGAACAAGGTGATTTCTCCGCCGTGTTCCAATGGTATACATGGCTTGAGCTGGATGGTGCGAATCATGACAAGGAAGCGGTGCTTGAATCGCTTTCGGATGCAAACCTGGCTTTTGGACAACAGTCCTCCGTATTGGTATATGGTGATTTTAAAGAGTCCGAGAATGCACTTGTCCGGATGCATAGCATCTGCCATACAGGTGATATTTTTGGCAGTAAACGATGTGATTGCGGCTATCAGCTCCACCAATCGATGAAGATGATTGCCGAGCATGGCTGCGGCGCCATTTTTTACCTTGCTGACCATGAAGGAAGAGGAATCGGCCTATTCTCCAAGTCCCTTGCTTATTTGCTTCAGCAGGAAGGCTATGACACGGTCGAGGCGAACCAGGCATTAGGGTTTGAAGACGATACACGTTCCTACGAAGGGGCAATTCGCGTATTACGGGAATTGCGCGAGAATCCGGTGACATTAATTACGAATAACCCGAAGAAACTGGATGCCCTGATGAAGCATGGTCTCGCGGCAAAGGACCATATACCGCTATGGGGCGGGCTAACGGAAGATAATAGCTTCTATTTGGACACAAAGGTTAAGAAGTCTGGACATATTCCCCTGCAGAAGCCAACTTTTATCGTATAAGGAGAGCTTAACGTATGAATGATGATCAATATTACATGAAGCTGGCACTAGATCTAGCAGCCAGTGCCAAAGGAAAGACGAATCCGAATCCAGTGGTCGGGGCAGTCATCGTCAAGGACGGCGTGATTGCCGGTACAGGAATCCATCGGAAGGCGGGTGAGCCGCATGCTGAAGTCCATGCGTTCAAAATGGCTGGTGAGTACGCAGAGGGTGCAACCCTATACGTAACGCTAGAGCCGTGTTCCCATTATGGAAAGACTCCTCCTTGTGCAAATTTAGTCAAGGAATCGGGCGTCCATCGGGTTGTCGTGGCTACACAAGATCCAAACCCGGAAGTTGCAGGAAGAGGGATAGCGATCCTGAAGGATGCAGGCATTGAAGTGGAAGTTGGCGTTTTGGAAAAAGAAGCGCAAAGACTGAATGAACGCTTTATCCACAATATGACGAAGAATCGTCCATTCATCATCTCGAAGCTTGCGATGACGCTCGATGGAAAACTTGCCACACATACAGGCCATTCGAAATGGATAACTGGAGAAGAATCCCGGCATTCCGTACATGTGCTGCGTAATGAGGTTGATGCCATCCTCGTCGGAATCGGCACTGTACTGGCCGATGATCCATCATTGACGACAAGACTTCCCGAAGGCGGAGGCAAAAATCCGATCCGGATCATTTTGGACAGTGAACTTCGTGTTCCTTTGGATGCTAATGTTGTTGACGCCTCGGAAGCCAAAACGATAATCGTAACGCAGGAACATGCACCTAAGGAAAAAATCGCCTTCCTGAGCGAAAAAGGGATCGAATTCATTTTTGTCCCAAAAAATGAGGGCGGTCTCGATTTGGGCGCGCTGACGGAAGAATTGTATAAAAAGGGAATTACGGATGTTTTGCTAGAGGGTGGAAGTGAAGTCAATGCCTCTTTCCTAAGGGCAGGGCTCATCGATAAATTCTTGATTTACGTTGCTCCTAAACTATTGGGCGGGAGAAACTCGCTGACGCCGTTTACTGGAGTGAATATTGATACGATGGATGAAGCGCTGGATGTAGCCTTCTCTAGTGTGGACATGTTTGGAGAAGACATCCGCATCACCGCTTATCCGAAATTATAATGGACAACAGGTGAAGAATGATGGTGGTTAAAACTGATGTATGCATAGTGGGGTCTGGCCCTGGAGGAGCACTGTTAGCCTATCTTTTGGCCAAGCGGGGCATATCGGTCGTCCTGCTTGAAAGGCATTCTGACGTGTCAAGGGAGTTCAGGGGGGAGTTCCTGAATGAGGAAGGAGAGGACATCCTTAAAAAGCATGGTTTA
>NZ_PHNG01000719.1:0-19252 GCF_002803435.1 Bacillus sp. mrc49
CGTCCCCGTTTCTGCCAGTATCCTTGCCTCATCGAAGGAAATGCCGCGACAATGCTGTAAATGGACATCCGGACCCAACAGGGCATTCTGCTTATCTTGTATCGCTAAATGGATCATCCCGCCAAAAGCATCGGAATGGATCCTCGTATCATATTTACGGGCAATTTCCCGAATTCTTTTCGCTTGATAAAGATCATGATTACTTAGCCCATATAGCCTGTCAGGGGCTGTGGGATTGGAGGGGTCAACCGATGTGACGATGACAAAAGGTGTAATGAAGGCCCTTGTTCTGTCTTCATTTGCATGATTCAGTGCTTCGATCACTGCTTCCGCTCCCTTTAATACCTCTTCATAGGTAACCTCCTTCACAATTCTTTTCCCATCAACCCACCGACTGAATGAATGAGGCCATGGAGGGTTGCATGGACCTGTGCAGACAACCTCCCTCACCCCCACCTCGGCGTAAGCCTTCGCATGATTGATGGCGAAAATCGGGTCATCGGATCGCGGCATCGAGCCTAACACACTTACACCTGTTGTCACACCCGCCTTCAATCTCTCAAGGGCGGAGAGCTTTCCTTCGTAGTACCAAAAATCATCGGTTACAAAATGTTTGTACGTATTCGTCATGATCGGCATCCAAAAATCGATATTCTCCATCGCGATGGTCTTGAACATCGAGTGCCCCCCATGGCCATGAACATCTATCAATCCTGGCAATATGCATTGATGGCTGCAATCGATCACTTTTTTCGCCTCATACTTCGATGTCAGTTTTCCGGTTATCCCAACGTCTAAAATCCTTCCTTCATTTATGGCGATGGCCCCATCCGAAAGGATTCGCCTGTTTGGATCCATCGTAATTACAGTCCCGTGAATGAGCAGCAAATCGATCATATTTCCCCTCCTAATCGAGAAGACAGCATAACCGCCGTATGCTGTCTTCTCTTTTGATCCATTCCTTATTGAACGGTTATGTCGTCGAGCATTAAATAATTTGCCGGGTTCAGCCAAAGCCCTTTAACCGTTTCGCCATAAACAGCCAGATGCTCATAGTTACGGATCGGAACATACGGCACCTCTTCCCTTTCGATCTCCTGTGCCTTCGAATAAAGTTCCTTACGTTTGTCGCCATCTGATTCCTGTCGTGCCGCTTCAATCAATTTATCCACCTCAGGATTGCCGTAAAATGAGCTATTCCCTGCTGCACCTTGGGATTTGCTATCAAAAAGATTGAATTGATTATAATCCCCGTCGCCCGTCGCATTGCCCCAGCCGCCTATGGAAACCTGATGCTCACCCTTGGCCGTCGCATCAATATAAGCTCCATACTCAAGAACTTGGATTTTCACCTTGATTCCAATTCCTTTTAATTGGGATTGAATCACCTCTGCCATGTTAATTCTTTCCTTACGGTCACTTGTCGTTAAAGTGATTTCCATGCCATCCTTGACTCCGGCTTCCTTCAATAGCTTTTTGGATTCATTAATATCATAATCGTATCCCTTTATATTCGGATCATAGCCGAAAACCTTCGGACTCATCGTTGAATTTGCCTTTGTACCAACATCGTTATATACCCCTTTGATGATGGAATCGACTTCGATGGCATGTGCGACCGCTTTCCGGACACGAACATCATCGAACGGCTTTTTCTTGACATTGAAGCTTAAGTATTCGACGGCAAGTCCTTCGGTGCGATAAAGCCCCATCGTGTCCGAGGCCTCGATGCGATCGATCTCCGTCACGGGCACTTGATCGGTCACATGTGCCTCACCCGTTTCGATCATCGCAATTCTTGTTGCATCTTCAGGGACGACCTTGAATACGACCCCATCGATCTTCGGTTCTTTCCCCCAATAGTCTTCATTCTTTTCCAGCTCGATCGCTTCTCCCGATTTCCACGATTTGAAAACGAATGGTCCTGTCCCAACCGGATTTTGGCCAAGTTTATCACTATGCTCTTTAATCGCCTTTGGACTTAAGATGCTTCCTTCATTACTGACCAATATCGAAAGAAGGGGAGCATACGGATATTTCAGTTTGAACTGTACAGTCGTATCATCCACTACCTTGATTTCCTTGATCATTTCCAATTTTCCGGCCTGTGGCGAAGAAGTCTTCGGATCAAGTAATCTGTCGAAATTGGTTTTTACCGCTTCAGCATTGAAAGGTGCCCCATCATGGAATTTCACGCCCTCACGCAATTTGAACTCCCATGTTTTATCATCGAGCTGTTTCCATTCCTTCGCGAGCAATGGCTGTGGTTTCATGTCCTTGTCAGGAACGACCAATGTTTCATACACCTTTTCATAGACGACGTTTGCCGAAGGAATGTCCGTAATGAAATGCGGATCAAGTGTCGTCGCATCAGAGAGCCGCGCAACGACCAATGTTCCCCCTTCTTTCGCTTCCCTTTCTGGCTTCTTGCTGCTTGTTTGATCTGATGTACATCCAGATAAAACCGTCGAGATACATAATAACGATGCAAATAGTAATCCAGTTATACCTTTTCTCATGATAGTTGTTCCTCCCTTTCCTACTTCCCTTTGATTTCCACGCAACTTTTACGATTAGCACATTGGGCATAATCAAATTATAAGAAAAAACAAAATTTTATATTTTCAGAATCTTTACTCATTTTTTTATTATCTTTACTGCTTTCAGGCATCATATTTACTTCGATACCTATTTTGCATAAATTAAATGAAAGAAAAGGAGGAACTGTCATGAAGCCAGAGGTCGTTATCAAGAATCCAGGATTGAAGCTAAACAAAAACAAATCTACAAAACTACAAAACTGGAAAGCCTTTTATAAAAAGTTCAAAAGAAATAAGTTGGCATTGGTAGGCGGATACATCGTACTTTTTTATATTTTATTGGCCATTTTTGCACCTGTCGTTTCACCGCAGGATCCATATGAAATCGATTTGGTCAACAAGCTTCAGCCACCTACGGCAGAGCATTGGATGGGGACGGATGATAAGGGAAGAGATATTTTGAGCAGGTTATTATATGGGACTCGCCTTTCCTTAACGGTGGGATTCGTTTCCGTTTTCTTCGGCGCCTTCATTGGCATCCTCTTGGGATTGACGGCTGGATATTATGGAAAGTGGATCGATACGGTCATCATGAGGATCGTGGACGTCCTGCTTGCCTTCCCGGGAATATTGCTGGCCCTTGCCATCATAAGCGCCCTGGGACCAAGCTTAATCAACGTAATGGTAGCGGTTGGTGTGTTTTCCATCCCCATGTTCGCCCGAATCGTAAGGGGTTCCACACTTTCGGTCAGGAAGCTTGAATACATTGACGCCGTTCGTGCATTGGGAGCGACCGACTTCACGATCATATTCAAGCACATTTTTCCTAATATCCTTTCACCCGTCATCGTACAAGCGACATTGCGCCTGGCAACGGCCATTCTTTCGGCAGCCGGCTTGTCGTTCCTCGGACTAGGGGCGCAGCCTCCTTCACCGGAATGGGGTGCGATGTTAAGCAGCGGACGGGACTATTTGTTCAGTGCTCCGCACATCGCTTTATTTCCGGGCATCGCCATATCCACACTTGTACTTGGCTTCAATGTCTTCGGGGATGGGTTGAGGGACGCCCTGGACCCAAGAATGAAAAAATAAGGAGGAGAGAACATGTTCGTATTCATCGTCCGGCGCATTTTGCAAACGATACCGGTATTGTTAGGAGTAAGTTTAGTAGTCTTCCTCATCATGCAGATGGTTCCCGGTGACCCGGCAACCCTGCTTGCAGGTGAAGGTGCGACAAAAGAAACGATAGAAATGATCAGGCACCAGCTTGGTTTGGACCGCCCCATCATCTATCAGTACTTTGATTATGTGATTCATGCCGTACAAGGCGATTTCGGCGAATCCCTCCGGAGCAGCCGCCCTGTTCTGGACGAGATTATGGTCCGCTTGCCAATTACCCTTGAACTCGCACTTGCCAGTATTTTCATCACCGTCGTGTTTGGAATGGTGGCCGGAATCATCTCGGCAACCAAGCAATATTCTGCAGCTGACATTTCCATCATGATCGTTGCTTTATTAGGAATCTCCCTGCCTAGTTTTTGGTTAGGGCTGATGCTCATCTATTTCTTTTCCGTCAATCTTCATTGGTTTCCCGTTTCAGGCTGGGGGACCTTCAGGCATATGATCCTGCCTGCGATAACCCTTGGCGCCGGCGGAGCGGCGATTGTCGCCAGGATGACCAGGTCAAGCATGCTTGAGGTCGTTCGTCAGGACTACATTCGTACCGCGAAAGCAAAAGGATTGAAGGAGCATGTCATCATTTATAAGCACGGGCTGAAAAATGCGCTGATCCCCGTCATTACGGTCGTTGGCCTCCAGTTCGGTGCACTCCTTGGCGGCACCGTATTGACCGAATCCGTATTTGCCATCAACGGACTTGGACGATTGATCGTGGATGCCATCAGAACGAGGGATTTGCCGATGGTCCAAGGCGGTGTCCTTATCGCCTCCGTCATCTTCGTATTCATGAATTTGGCTGTCGATGTCCTCTATCGATACTTTAACAAGCGAATAGACCTAAACTAAGGAGGTACGTGATGAAACAGTTTGATGAAAAAATACTGGAAGTTAAAAATTTACAAACCCACTTTTTCACAGACGAAGGAACAAGCAAAGCCGTGAATGGAATCAGCTTCACCCTGAACAAAGGAGAAACGCTTGGAATCGTAGGGGAATCAGGCAGCGGGAAAAGCATCACCTCCTTATCCCTGTTAAGGTTAATTCCATCCCCTCCCGGTAAAATCACCGGCGGCAGCATCCTTTTTAAAGGAGAGGACCTGCTTGCCAAAACGGAAAAACAAATGCGGTCGATTCGCGGAAACGAAATTTCGATGATCTTCCAGGAACCGATGACTTCATTGAATCCGGTATATTCAGCGGGCGAACAAATTGCAGAAGCCATCCGGCTTCACCAAAAGCTTGGAAAAAAAGAAGCTTGGAACAAAGCGGTCGACATGCTTCGGCTTGTCGGAATCCCCTCCCCTGAAAAAAGGGCAAAGCAGGAACCGCATGAACTGAGCGGCGGAATGAGGCAAAGGGTCATGATCGCCATGGCACTCGCCTGCCACCCTGAAGTATTGATAGCCGATGAGCCTACGACGGCGCTTGACGTGACGATCCAAGCGCAAATCCTGGAACTGATAAAATCGCTGCAAAAGGATTTCGGAACGGCTGTGATTTTAATCACGCATGATTTAGGTGTCGTGTATGAAACATGCGACAAGGTGGCGGTGATGTATGCCGGGAAAATGGTTGAAAATACCTTGGCGAAAGAAATTTTCACCAACCCTAAACATCCTTACACCATCGGATTACTGAACTCCCTTCCTCGCCTCGACTTGGATCAGGAGGAATTGACCACCATTCCCGGGACCGTTCCAAGTCCGTACGATATGCCCAAGGGCTGCAGCTTCGCACCCCGTTGTGCACATGCGAAGAGCATTTGCGAACAAGCTGTACCGGATCTCGGATCAGTCGGACCCGACACATTGGTCAGCTGTTGGATGTATACCCCGCAATGGGAAAAAGAATATGAAGCGGAAGCGAAAGTGGGGGTTCAATGATGGGAGCAACGGTGGAAGACAAGAAGGTTTTGCTTAAAGTAGATCAATTGAAGCAATATTTCCCGATCAAGGGGGGGTTTTTCGGAAGGACCGTTAACCATGTAAAGGCTGTCGACGACATCAGCTTCCATATTTATCAGGGGGAAACGTTAAGTATAGTCGGTGAATCCGGCTGTGGTAAATCGACAACCGGACGGGCCATCCTTCGATTGGATCAACCTACAAGCGGGCAGATACACTTTCAGGGCAAGGACCTTTTAAGTTTAGGTAAAAGGGAAATGAGGCGTACGAGGAAGGATTTGCAGGTCATCTTTCAGGATCCCTTCGCCTCCCTCAATCCTAGACAGACGATCGGACAAATTCTCGGAGAAGCCTTAGCCATTCAAAATGTAGTGCCTAAAGAAAATCGCCGGGGCAGGATTGAGGAATTATTGGGACATGTCGGCCTGAGACCTGAATCGCTGGAAAGATACCCACATGAATTCAGCGGCGGTCAAAGACAGCGGATCGGGATTGCACGGGCACTTGCCGTAGATCCTAAATTGATCATTTGCGATGAAGCGGTATCTGCACTCGATGTCTCCATTCAGGCGCAGGTGCTGAATCTATTAAAAAAATTGCAACGGCAATTCGAACTTACCTTTCTTTTCATATCGCATGACTTAGGGGTCGTGCGCCATATCTCGGATCGCGTCATGGTGATGTATCTAGGAAAGATCGTCGAAATCGCCGACAAAAAGTCGATATTCGAACAGCCTCAGCACCCTTATACAAGGGCCTTGCTGTCTGCGATCCCTGTACCGAATCCCGTGCAGGAAAGGGAACGGATCCTATTGACGGGTGATGTCCCCTCGCCGATCGACCCTCCGAACGGCTGCCGTTTTCATACACGGTGCCCGTTTGTCATGGACATCTGCAAAACGAAGGCACCGGAATTGAAAAGATCAACACAAAATCATCAAGTGGCTTGTCACATTGTGTCATAAATTGTAGATTTCCGCAGAAGTCTTTAGTAAGATACTCATAGACAAAATAATTCAAAAATATAACCAGCAGAGGTTATCCATGCTAAGTTACGAGGGATTCACCATAATTATCATGCTCTTCATTTTAGCTCCCATCATGGGGGCTATCGCTCTTTTATTTCTATTCATATTCGAAAAGAGGATCGACCTGCTTGAAAATAAAAACAAAGAGATCCGGCTGGAGCAAGCCCTGCAGGAAGCGCAATATAACAAGCTGAACCAGCAAATCCAGCCACACTTTCTCTTCAATACCCTGAATGTCATATTGGGCTTGGCCCGCCTGGACAGGAAGGCCGAATTGATCCGAGCCCTGGAGGCATTTTCGCAATTCCTGAAATTCAAATACAAAGCTTCCGAGCCATTGATTCCCCTTGCCCAGGAAATTCAGTACACGCAGCATTATCTCGACATCCAAAGCATTCGCTTTGGAGATCGGCTTAAGATCGACATGTCGTGCCCTGACCACTTAACCATCGCACTGGTGCCCCCTTTCATCCTGCAAACATTAGTGGAGAATTCGTTCAAGCACGGCTTGGAAAAAAAGGTCGGGGCAGCCCTTCTTCATATTCAATTCCATTTGGAATCGGAGACGATGTATCTCGTCGTGAAGGATAATGGGTTCATCGGAAATGCCACTTCCGCTGCTGAGGATGGCGGACATGGCCTGGACAATATCCAAAAACGCCTACACTTGTATTTCAGCACTCGTGCACATTTAACGATAGCTTCTGATGAATCGGGCACAAAGGTGGAGGTGTCATGGCCACTTGTTTTTGATACGAAATGAAGGAGGCACCGGAATGAATGTATTATTAGTTGATGACGAACCACTGGTCCTTGAACAAATGGAATATATGATCCAATCGATATTCCCTTTTTGGAAATTCCATAAAGCCGCTGATGCTGTTCAAGCACTTACCCTCAACCAGAATCACAAAATCAACCTCGCTTTCCTGGACATTAACCTTCCAGGGCGATCGGGCCTTGAATTCGGTGAAGATCTGCGGGCACTCAATAAAGATGTGGAAATCATCATGGTAACCGCCCATCAAAGCTTCGACTATGCCCAGCAATCCATCAGGATCGGGGTTGTTGATTACTTAACGAAACCGGTGATTGAAAGTGAATTGCATAAAGTGCTATCCAAGTATCAAGAAAGCGGGGTAACCCAAAACTATTCAAGCCTGATCCATCATTCGCTATCATTCATTCATGAAAATTATGCGGACAAAATCTCGCTTTCGGACATCGCCCGTGAAGTACATACGAACCCGACTTATTTGAGCAGGAAATTCCATGAAGAGGTCGGCACCTCCTTTTCCGAATATTTAATGCACTATCGAATCAAAGCGGCTAAAAGGGCGTTAGCCACTAACACGAACTGGAGCATCTCGGATGTAGCTGAACACTCCGGTTTCAACAGTCAGCATTATTTCAGCACGTTATTCCGTAAAATAGAGGGAATTACACCGAAGGAGTTCCGCGAGAAAGGAAAATGACCATTGCGATCACGGACATTTCAAGAATACGTACAAGGCCCGATCCAAATCGGAATGGGCTTAGGAATCATCTCCCTCCTGGCACGCTGGGTGACGGGAACCACCATATTATCCTCTCCTGAATCCATGGTGAAGTATGGCGTGTTCGGAGGAATCGGCTACGCGATAATGGGGGCGATCGCCCTGTTCATGTTCAGCTTCATCGGCAAGCGGGTTCGGCAGGATTTTCCGGTGGGATTGACCATGGGCGACTATTTAAAAACGAGGCTGCATCCACTGGGATATTGGATCTTGCTGGTCATCCTGGTCATAACCAGCTTACACATTTTATTCATTCAGGGAATGGCCGCCTCCACCCTCTGTCAATTCCTTTTCGATACACCGCTGTATGTCGGTTTATTTTTCTTTTTCGTTTTTTGTGTTCTTTTTGCAGGCTTCGGCGGGTTGAAGCTCATTCATCGTTTCGCAGCATTTCAAGTCGTTTTCATGTTTGCCGCCGTCATTTTGATTCCTTTATATTTTTTCGTCAAAGAAGGCATCCAGCCCGTTTATGATGGAATCCGCCTGTATCATCCCTATATGCTCGTGATCAATAAGTATGATTTATGGAGTTTCATTTTTGCCGGACTACTCGTCGGATTCGGTCAATTTTTCTTTGATCTGACGTCATGGCAGCGTTTGTTCATGATCGAATTGAAAAAGGTTCCCTTAACCTTTTCCTTGTCCGGCCTGATTTGGCTCATATTCCCGCTCTCATTTTCATCCTTGTTCATCATGGTGATCTTCACTGGCGGCTTCACTGATATCCACTCCATTTTAGAAGGGCTGGCAAACAAGATCACGACGCCATTTTTTTTCATCCTGTTTGTGCTTTGTGCCTTCAGTGCAATCACGTCAACATTCGGAGCCTGCCTGCATGCCTTGGTCAGCCTGATTGTCGCCAATATGATCGATCCCTTCCAGGACAGAACGACCGACCAGCAAAAAATAAGGATGGCCTACCTTCTATCAATCAGTATCGGCGTATTGATATTCATGGCTACACTCTTATATTCCCCGAACCTATTGGAGCTTTTATTTTATTCCGGGAATATCTATTCGGCCTTGCTCGCCCCCATCCTGGTGATCGTGTTCAGCAAAGGGAAAGTCGCCAATTACATTCCGATAAGTGCGGTCTTGGCCATCGCTGCCTCCTACATCATCCAGCCTTATGCAAGTGAATTTCAAAGCATTTGGTTCAGCGGACTAACATCCTTCACGATCATCGTCGCATGCATGATCTATAGCTTCATCCGGAATAAATGGGAGCTTCGCAAAGACTAAAAAAAAGCTGCCGACATGATGTCGACAGCTTTTTCCCTCTGCTGGAATACTACTTTTTTGTGAAATTCACCTTATTCAAGCCGGAAATATTAATGCGATCTCCATTTTTCAGCGTGGTCGTTACACTTGTTACCATGTAATCATCACGTTCATTGGAGAGGATTTCATTTACAAGTAAATAGTCTCCCCTGTAAATGAATAAATTTCCTGCTGAACTTGGTGTCGTTATTTTATATCTTCCCGCTGCTATATCTTTGCCTACTGTCCAGTATCCAGCATGCAGGGTATTCGATTTAACATGGGATACTTTGGTGAACTGTACACTGTCCAGTCCGGCTATTTCAATACTGTCCCCCGATTTAATATCCGTTGTAACAGCCGTTACACTATAACCATCATCTTCATTTGATAGGATTTCATTTACATAGCGATCGTAGCTATTATCCGCGATAAATAAATTGCCGCTGCCCGATTTTGTCGTGATTTTATAACGTCCTGCCGGCAAATTTTTGCCTGCCTTCCATTTTCCTGCACTTAAACTTTTACTATAAGGAACATAAATCGTGGTGACGCTTGATTTTCCATTTACTGTAGTCGCCGTAATTTTGGCCGTCCCAACTCCCACAGCGGTCACTTTCCCTTTACTATCGACCTTCGCTATTTTTGTATGGGAAGATTTCCATTTCACTGTTTTATTCGTTGTATTGCTGGGACTAACAGTTGCGGATAAGGCCAATGTTTTACCTTTTAACAAAGTGGCGGAAGTCTTGTTCACTTTAATTGATTTTGCCATGACCGGGGCTGTAATGGTGACCTTCACCTTAGCATCCTTTGCCCCTTTAACGCTTGCCGTGACGGTGGTCGTCCCTTTTAGTTTGCCGGTGACCTTCCCTTTGCTATCAACGGTGGCGATTTTGGTATTAGCGGATTTCCATTTCACCGTTTTGTCCGTGCTATCAGAGGGTGACACGGACGCAGTCAGGGTTCCTGTCTTGCCTGCCATGATAGACAAGCTTGATTTATTCACCTTCACCGTTTTTGTGGAAACCTTTACGGCAACGGTTTTCATGACCTTCGTGTTCTCTTTGGCAGTCGCCGTTATGGTCGCCGATCCATTTGCCAATCCTTTTATATTGCCTTTTGAATCGACTTTAGCGACTCTGGAATTCGAGCTTTTCCATAAAATCGTTTTATTCGCTGCATTGCCTGGAGCTACTGTCGCAGTTACTTTAATCGTTTGGTTATTTGAGATGTTTAACGCTGATTTACTTAATTTCAAACTAGTCGGAACAATATTCGTCACTGTAACTTCGATGCTTTTTTTAATGGATGCATCACCATCGGCAGTAGCTGTGATTGTTGTCCTGCCAGCTTTAAGTGCTTTTACATTTCCTTTCACATCCACTGTCGCAATTCGGGGATCACCGACAGTCCAGCTAACACTTTTATTAATGGCACTGTTCGGATACACCGTAGCCTTTAATTGTGCGGTTTGGCTCACTAACAGGGACAGACTAGGCATACTCAACGTGATACTTTTCGGAACTAGGATCTTTTCTTTAAAACTCATCGTACCGACCAATGAAGAAATGTAGATTTTTTCTCCCTCCGAAGCCCTGTACTCATAAGGATCTTCTTCATTGAAGAGGTTAAAAGAATCTTTTCGGTTATATCGGTCATCCAAAATATTTATATACGCCACATCATAGTCATCCGAAGGGCGGTCAATATCCAATGTATACGTGCCTGCAGGAATATCGGTGCCTATCTCATAATAACCAGCGGATATGTTTCTCAAGTCTACTTTCGGGATTTGCCGGACGTCCATAGTGGAAGCACCATCATATAGATTGCTTTCTATTTTGTCTCCAGCTTTCAAGCGTACCGTAAATCGTGTAGGCATGTATCCATCATCACTGAGCGTTTCATTAATTATTTCGTTCGTATCCCTCGTAATAGTAATGATTGCGGTCCCTCTTGTAATACTGAATTCAGTTAAGCCAGCGGATATTCCCTCCCCAGCTGTATAAGTCCCATCACTTATTGAATCAGTACCTGCAGCTTGAACCGTACTACTGCCCAAACCAATCGAAAGCGATAGTATCATCACGAGAATCATCTTGATAATTATATTTCTCTTCATAAAAAGTGAACCATCCTTCATCATTAATTTTTCTTTAAGTCATCCTATAAGTATATCGACAGCAAATTCAATAATTTCATTATGCAATAATTTACTGGAATTGTATGGATAATACTTAAAAATATTTTAGAAGAATTTTCTGTTTTTTAGCCAATTCTGTGATTGGCTCTTGATTTGGTCGCTTTAACCTTGAGTTTCCTCGGTTTATCCGCGAGTTTTGGCACTTTATTCGCGAATTTAGCCCTTTTACTCGCGAATTTCGGTACTTTATTCGCGAATTCAGCAGCTGGTTCTTGATTTGGTCGCTTTAATCTCGATTGGGCTTCATACTCATTCAGGGTGTTTTGCTTTCTAAAAAAAGACAAGCTTCCCCGATTGATGTGGATACACGGCCCACTTCATATCGGGGAAGCTCATTATTGGCTTCATGCATGAACAGCTTCAACTTCCTTCTGGCTAACTTGTAGGACGTTCCACACTTCCGCCGGTGGATGGTCCTGTTGCTTCTTCCTTAGCTATTGGGCAGTAAACTTCGACGAGGAATCCGCCTGGTGCAGGGACATAAAAGGTGTAGGCATGTTCATGTTTCGGCAGCCCCGCCTCAAATCCATCCGCTGTCAGTCTTCGATTCACTTCATCCACCTGCTGCTTGTTTTTCTGGGGGAAACCTATATGGAATGTTTTTGGATAATGTGCATCCTTGCCCTTCATTAAGTTCAGCAGGAATCCATCGTCATCGAACATGGCCGCAAAACCCGATCCCTTGCTTCCGATACAGGTTAAACCAAAATACGTTTCCAAAAAGTTTCGCGTTGCAGGGACATCCGTTACCGTTAAATTCAGATGATTGATTTTCAAAATCGTTCCCTCGCTTTCTGCTTTTGATTTGGGATGCTTCCTTTACAACATGTGAAAGGTTTCGTTAGAATGAATGCATAAAGAATAAACGAATATCCGTTATTTTGATAGTTAAAAATCTTTGTTATCAAGATATATATTTATATTAAAAGGAGGATTCACTTTTGTCAAACCCACATCAAGTCCCAACGACAGATTCACAGCAATATTTCGTCTCGGCAATGCGGGGTCTAGGGACCCGAACGATTTTATATCAGCAAAATGTCGCCACCTCGCTTGGACTGTATAATCATGATTTCATCTCCGTAGATATCCTGCGCGAAACCGGTCCGATCACTGCCGGAGAACTTGCCAAAAAAACCGGCCTCACCACTGGCAGCATAACGGCATTGGTCGATCGGCTTGAAAAATTCGGATACGTCCGCAGGCAAAATGATCCCAATGACCGGCGCAGGGTGATCATCGTACCCGAATATGAAGATAAAGAAGAAGTGTACAACACGTATCTGCCGCTTCATAATGAAATGGTTAAGCTCGTTTCCAGCTACACGCCGGAAGAGCTGGAGCTCATCACCACGTTTTTGGGTAAAGCAAGCTCTGTCCTCGATGAACAGATTCAGCAGCTCAGCTCGAATAAACAAGGACCTAAATGATACGCAGCCATATGAAAAGACGGTATCCCGAAACCTCGGGATACCGTCTTTTTTTCACATGAACTCAAGTCCCGCAAAAAGTCCGATAGGGCGTTGATGAAACAGGCAATGTGGTGTATTCGGCTTGCTTGGCGGAGTGCTCGTAAGGGTTTGAAAGAACATCCAAAAGCCGCTCCATCACACTGTAGTCCCCTTTTTCCACGGCAGCTGCGAGTGCCGCTTCGACCCGGTGGTTACGCGGAATCACCGCCGGATTGCTGCTTTGCATCAGCTGGCTCGCTGAGGCTTTCGATTCCTGCTGCCTGCCCAGTCTGGCCTGCCAGAGCTCATGCCATTGAACGTATTCCGGTGCCCCGAAAAGGACCGTATCCTCCAATTTATCAAACGTTAGGGCGCGGAATGTGTTCGTATAATCGGCGCCATGTTTCTTCATCATGCTGAGGAGGCCGTTGATTAACGCTTCATCCTGTGTTTCTTCATTATACAGCCCCAATTTCGCTCGCATCCCCGCCAGCCAATGGGCATGATGCAGTTCATTAAAAGCCGAAATCTTCTCTTGGGCCAGCTTGACTGCCGAATCCAGATCCTCATCCAGCAGCGGCAATAGAGATTCTGCGAACCGCGCAAGATTCCAGCCGCCAATCACCGGTTGATTGCCATAGGCATAACGGCCTTGGGTGTCAATGGAACTGAATACCGTTGCCGGATCATAGACATCCATGAAGGCACATGGGCCGTAATCGATCGTTTCTCCGCTAATCGTCATGTTGTCGGTGTTCATCACCCCATGAATGAAGCCAACCAGCTGCCATTGGGCAATAAGCTTTGCCTGACGTTCGATCACTTCTTCGAATAGTGAAAGATACCGGTTCTCCCCTGCTTCTACATCGGGATAATGCCGCTTTATCGCATAATCGGCAAGCGTCCTGAGCTCGTCGATCGTGCCCCATTTCGCCGCGAACTGGAAGGTGCCGACGCGCAGATGACTTGCAGCCACGCGGGTCATGATCGCTCCAGGCAGCCTGGTTTCACGGATGATCGACTCACCGGTTGTGACCACTGCCAGACTTCGGGTCGTCGGAATGCCAAGTGCATGCATCGCCTCGCTGATGATATACTCCCGCAGCATCGGCCCAAGTGCCGCACGCCCATCTCCCCCGCGCGAATACGGCGTTCTTCCCGGACCCTTGAGCTGGATATCGACCCTCCCGCCTTGAGGAAGGATCTGCTCGCCAAGCAGGATGGCCCGGCCGTCCCCCAACATGTTGAAATGCCCGAATTGATGCCCCGCATAAGCTTGAGCAAGAGGCGATCCGCCTTCAGGTGTCTCGTTTCCGGCAAACACCGCCACACCAGCTTCGCTTTTCAATGCCTCAACGTCCAAACCTAGCGATAACGCCAGCGGTTCATTGAGGATGACCAAATCAGGTGAGCTTACAGGAGTCGGCTTCGTGCTGGTGAAAAACTTTTCCGGAAGGCGGGCATAACCATTGTCTAAATTCCATCCTGTTTCATTACTCTTAGTCATGGCTTCTCCTTTTCTCGTTTTGTCGTTTTGTATGAATGCTCGTTCTCTCATCATTTCAGCTATATACCACTCTTCAAACTAAAGAATGCAGTCATTTTTAATGTCTGCTTCTGCCAATTTATTATACCGTTTCCATATGGAAATGGCTCATTTTAAGTATGGGTGCGACCCTTTTCCCGTTCATGAATCCCCTTATTTCTGCAAATGGAACATTTGCTTTACTACTGGTACGCAATGAATATCAGCTATTCAAAATCAGGCTCATCCCCATTTATAATGACCATTGCATGTTGTTTCCCACCATTTAAGACCAGTTTGATGCTTCCTTCTCCGGACAATGATTTAAATGAACGAATGGCATCTCCCTTCATCACTTCAGAGAATACCTTTTCCCCCTTCGAATCTCTTACTATACATTCCATTTCACCATCAGTTTGCTCGTTCTTTATTGTAAGGGTATTGTTATCTTTTAAAAAAGTTTGTATATCAAGCGTTTTCTCTTCACGAATATTTCCAGCGATACTCATAGCAGCTACCAAAACCTTTGAGTCTTTTAAATAGGTTGTATTCACTTCTATTCCATCGGTAGCCATTTTCTTTGTTCCAGTATAAAGATTCATGATTAATCCAAGCAGTAAGAAAGTACCGATCACTACTAGTATTTTTTTCATAACGAATACCTCCCACCCTTCATTCTTCTACCATTTGTGGTTTATTTTAGGTACATTTTATCATAAAAAAAAACCCACCGTTGATCCGGTAGGCCTGAACTTATTATTTTTAACCGATGTCACTTCCGGCATTAATTTCAACGTCATCCCCTGCTATCCTCAATTCAGAATAGCCAGGGTGATGAAGGCAATGCCAAATATGCAGTACAGACTGAGGGTAAGGGGCTGGGGATAAATGATGTAAACCATCATGCTAACGATCATCAGCAGGATGCTGTAGGCATTGATTTTATCTCTCCACATACTCATCTTTGGTCAACTCCTTTTGAATGCGTTTTGAACGCAGAACCATCCTCCCGGCCGCATTTGCGATGGGGTAGCTGAATTAAACACTTCGCTGTTTCATTTTTCCGTTTGGCTTGCAGCGAATGATGCTTTCCCGCTTCAACAGCGTTTATTTACTGGGTGTGTCTTCGTGCCTAATTTTGATTTTTTTCATTTTTCGTTAGGATGTATGCGTCTGATAATTTATAATTATAGGATTGCAACCACTAAATAGCCATGTAGCTAAAATGATAAGTCCATGAAAATATATTAAATATTCAGACTTTTAAGGGGATATGAAGGAAATGTTCAATAAAACTTTCAAGGTAGTCCTGAGAACCTTGCATAAAGGTCAAACCGAGGAATTCACCTATGTATATGAAGGGAAAAGCTTGTTGATTGGACGTGCAACCCAGCACTCGAAAGCTGATTTCAAGCTTTATAATGACTTCGTTTCCAGGGAACATTGCCGTATTTATCTGTTGGAAGGGAAGCTTTTCATCGAGGATTTGGCGAGCAAGCACGGGACATCCGTGAACCAGATGCGATTGGTCCCCGGTCAGCCCTGCGCCATTGAACCGGGTGATGCCATTACTTTGATTAATGGATTGATTGAATTCATGATTTCGATCGACAACGATTTAACACGTGATTTCACTCCTTTGAATCCAGATATGCACCGAACCGTGACCATCAATGAACATCTTCAGACCGTAACCATCAATGAAGAAGCACCCATTAAAATGCCCACGAAGGAATTCATTTGCTTTAAGCTGCTTCATGAGAACTTGGACAATCTCATTTCAAAGGATATGATCGTCCAGCATGTTTGGCCCGAAAGAAATGGTGATCCTGACCAAATTGTTTCAGCTGAAGAAATCGCCTCGCTCCTCTACAGGGTGCGGAAGCGGATAAATGGCCACTTTGCCATTAAAGCCGTCATCCAAAAAGGATATTATATGGAATCGATTCTCTCCATCAACCTCTCGGACCTTTAAGGAAAATCCATTGCAGACCGTCTGATTTCAGGGAGCCCTGAATACTCCATATTTATCGCCAATCTTCGATCACTTGTAAGCATCCATTCAATGGGTGCTTTTTATTTTAAAGGAAATTTTCCCCTTTTGTTGAATATATATTCTTAAAAAAGGAGGTGAGTAAGTGGAGGTTAAGAATAGAACGTTATACGTTTTGGAAATCATGGAAAATGGGGAACATCGTTCTTTTGATTATGAAACCGAAGATGAAGCCTATCATGCATTTGAGTTCCTTGTAAAGACATACAAGGATAACAGGATTATTGATAAAGGACCTGTCATTACCGCTGATAATATCACCCAATTGAGCATCAGCAAAACTGAAATAGGTTCTGTACCAAAATGCGCAATCGCAAACTACTCGCCTTTTGAATGGTTCAAGGATATACATGAGGAAATTATGCTCTCGGCTAAAATATACCATGAAAATCAAAAATGATGACCAAGTCGGGCATCCACTTATGTGGATGCTCTTGTATTGGCAGGAGATACATGTTGGGCAATGGCCCATTTTATTGATCCCGCCATTTAACCTAATGATATTCAGGCCATAAGAAAAAGGGCCGCATCAGCAGCTCCTGCTTATTATGGAGTGGACACAACCGTTAAAACATCAGACGCCAGTTTTGTATATTTCATGAGTTTAAACTGCCCTGTTTCTTATCTTTAAATAAGCGATAAAGGCCCCTGATGAGATAATGCAGAAAAAAGTAACCAAAAAGTATAATGGAAGGCAGGGCATTGGTGTAGATATTCAAAAAAACAATACCAAAAACCAGAAAAAGCAAGGAAATCATAAAGTCAGATATATAACGTTCAAGACTAGTCAACATCATCACCTCTAACTTACTTTACCATTAGCGATTCTTATTGGAAATGCCTCCGATTCAATCAATTACACTCTTTACTATACGGATGATCATTCTTGGAATGAAAGTCAAGATAGTAAAAACCAATTCAGCTAAGATTGAATCGAGAATTTCATCCATTATGCCCTTGAAAAAACCTTTCTTTGCTTTTCTTTTCCCTCTTGCCACTTTTATATCCTCTTTATCTTTCATGATTTACTAACGTACTGCCTCAATCATTCTGCCTTTTATTCTATAACAAAAAGAGCTGCTCGTCACAGCCCTAACTTTTAAGTTTTACAGGGAATAATGGAGGGATATTTCACTTTTTCACATACATTTTATTCTTAAAGGGTTCAACTGAAGAAATGGTTATATCCTGATAATAATAATGAACGATATCTTTATAACTCTTCCCCTCTTGAGCCAATCCGTTTGCACCATATTGGCTCATGCCTACACCGTGACCATTACCTTTAGTGTAAATAATAACCTCACTGCCCTCTCTTTTAATCGTGAAATCGGATGATTGGAGTTTCAGCTTATCCCTGATGGTTTTCCCACTATATCTCTTATCATTAATTTCGATAAGCTTTATGCGATTCCCAGTTGATTTTGAAATAACCTTACCGATATTGACATCATTATTCAATTTAATCCCCAGCAGCTCTTCAAATTTGGATACTTGAATTGCCGTTTGGTATTGGAACTTTGGAGATTTGATGTCCCAGGGACTTTCAACGCTTTTTAGATATGGGGTTTCATTACCCCAGTAATCCTCGGAATTCTCCGTATATCCATTGCTGGTCGAAAAGAAAGATGCATCGATTGGTTTCTCATCAAAGGTTATAATTTGACCTTTTGTGGCATCGACCGCTTTTTGAACTTTAGAGATATTTGATTGATAATCCTTTCCCCATTCATTAGCTAGCTCTTTCTTGTTTTTAAAGACTTGGTGGTATTGAATATTATCGGTGATATCCGTACCATCCGGTAAATTAATTTTCGAATCGGAAATCATCTGTTGAACTAAAAAAGTTCTAGCAGCTAAAGATTGAGCCTTTAACGCTTCCATTTCAAAAGTAACGGGCATTTCTGAAGCAACGACACCTACAACGTATTCTTCCAAAGGAATATGCTCAATCACTTTCGTTTTTGTCCTATAAACCGAAACGTCGGTGGATGGCTCAGACGAATTTTCTTTCGTGTACGTCGATTCACTCACATCCTGCTTTGTTGACGCATCCAGGTTCTTTTTTGCATGATTTGAAAAGGAAACTACCAAAATGGAAGGCACTACTAATATGACAATCATCGTCGTAAACACAATCCACATCAATGGCTGGAATTTATTCATCCGTCCTCCTTAATAAAAAAAGCATTTTAAACAGGGTATGAATAAACGACATCATATATTACCCATTGTTTCCCACTTATTGAACCACCGTTCGGCTTCATCTTCCGAACCAACCATTCCCTGGTAAGATAAGTGATCTTCCACTGCAGAAGGATGCGAAAACGGCCATAAAGAAAAGCTGCCAACAAGGCAGCTAAAAGAATTTGTTCCATTACGTTTAAGAGCGCTTCAATAATTTCTTTGTTTTTAATAGAACAAATAGGAGCGGTATATATAAAACAATGAAGCCGACGCTGTATGGATTGATTATTTTGTTTAGTACATACAATAATTCGATATCGTAATAAAAGATATTGATCAGGATGATGATGATGGACATGATCC
>NZ_PHNG01000720.1:0-5144 GCF_002803435.1 Bacillus sp. mrc49
GTGATCGATCGGACGATTTTAATTCTGGACATCTTTGCGCACCGGGCGCAAACGAAGGAAGCTCAGCTCCAGGTAGAGGTGGCAAAGCTTCAGTATATGCTCCCGCGTCTTGTTGGCTTAAGGGAGTCATTGGGCCGTCAGAGTGGCGGGGTGGGCACAAACAAAGGAGCCGGGGAAAAGCAATTAGAGCTTGACCGCAGGAGAATCGAGGAAAATATAAGCGTTTTGAACAAAGAACTCGAACTCCTTGTGGCACACCGGCAAACGCAGAGGAAGCAGCGCAAAAAGAATGCCATCCCTGTCGTTTCATTGGTCGGGTATACGAATGCAGGGAAGTCTTCAATCATGAATGCTTTAATCGAAATGTTCCATCCGAATGCGGAGAAGCAGGTTTTGGAAAAAGATATGCTGTTCGCTACACTTGAGACATCGGTGCGAAACATTCCGTTACCCGATAAGAAGGAATTCCTGCTGACCGATACCGTTGGCTTTGTTTCAAGATTGCCCCATCACCTTGTGAGGGCATTTCGGTCAACATTGGAAGAGGTGGTGGAAGCGGACCTATTGATTCATGTTGTCGATTTTTCCAATCCGGATCATGAGCAGCAAATGGATATAACGGAACAGACATTAAATGAGATTGGCATTAAAGGGATACCGACGATTTTCGCCTATAATAAAGCCGATCTTACCGATTTGGAGATTCCCCGGGTGAATCGCAATTCCGTTTATATGTCAGCGAAAACGAAAGCAGGTCTCGAGGAATTGATTGAACAAATTCGCGAGCAAATTTTCACGGATTATATTCGCTGTGAGATGTTGATTCCCTTCGATCAAGGGCAGCTCGTATCTTTCTTCAATGAAAATGGACATATAACGGATACCGAATATGAGGAAAGCGGATATCGAATTAAGCTTGAGTGCAAGAAAGCGGATTATGAGAAATATATTCGTTACGTCATTAAGTCCGAATGAAGGGGCTGTTGATAAGTTGTTTGTTGTTTGTTGATAAGTGGAAAAACAAAAATGATTTTGTGGATAACTCTAGTGGAAATGCTTTTGTTCCGCTAAGGAACTGAGATTAGAATGATCTGGTTTGTGTATAAGTTGTGGATAAAATAAAAAAGCCCGAAAAAACCTTGAATAAAGTTTTTGGGCTTTTTTTATGTGGACAAAATGTTGATAAGTCCGTTGCATGAATATTCATCCGGAAAGATGAAGAATAATGAGGTTGATTGTAGAAAAATGACGATGTTTAGCGTTTGTTGTTAGGAAATATAACATGGATATTACATTTTGCACAACCTTTGACTGGTAATACTTTACACTTTGTATAATGTATCTGGCTTTTTACCGTTATAAAATAAAGAATACTCAATTATCAGGTTCAGGATCTGTTTTTGAGTTTTTTTAGTTAGGGGGGGCTGTTAAAAGCCGGAGGAAACAGGGACCGCGGCTTGGCCAATTTAGAGAATGATAGATATGAATAGACGGATTGAAGGACTGAAGGCTGAAACATGCGCTGCGCAGAATCCACACATGTAAACGAAGAAAATATTAAGTAGAGAAATGCATGCAATTCCTCCCTTTTTTATTTTTACAAATAAATGTTTGGAAGGAGAATAGTGGATGAGTATGACAAGTCCGTTAAAAGATCAACTTGAGATGAACTTTCAGGAAGCGGAGAGGGGGTTGTCCCACCGTGAAGCCCTGGAAGAAGCGAATCGATGTTTATACTGCTATGATGCCCCATGCATTCAGGCCTGTCCGACAGGGATAGACATTCCAACCTTCATTAAGAAAATTGCGTCAGGCAATTATAAAGGGTCGGCAAAGACAATCATGACAGCCAATCCCGTCGGTGCCAGCTGCGCCAGGGTATGTCCGACCGAAGAGTTATGTGAGGGCGCATGTGTCCTCAACCATTCGACCAAGCCAATCATGATTGGCAATCTCCAGCGTTATTCCACAGATTGGGCCATCCAAAATAAACAAGCCCTGTTCAAGGCCGGGAAAAAGAATGGCAAAAAAATTGCCATTGTAGGAAGCGGTCCGGCAGGCTTATCTGCAGCGAGGGAATTAGCCTTGCTTGGCTACAGTGTAACCATTTTCGAAGCGGAAAAAACTCCAGGCGGATTGAATACTTACGGAATCGTATCCTTCCGGTTGCCCCAGAGCATTTCATATTGGGAAGTCGAACAGGTCAAAAGCCTGGATGTCGAAATTAAGACGAATACACGTGTCGGGTCGGATGTTTCTGCTGACCAGCTGGTTGATGAGTTCGATGCGGTCATTTTAGCGGTCGGTATGTCGGAAGTTCCGAAGCTTGGGATCGAAGGAGAGGATTTCGCTGGGGTCTACGATGCAATCGATTTCGTTAAGGAGACGAAAACGGGAGCCATCAGCGAAAAATTCATTGGGAAAAAGATGGCGGTGATCGGGGCCGGGAACACAGCGATTGATGCTGCGACCTGTTCGGTTCGTCTTGGGGCCGAACAGGTGTCGATCATTTATCGTCGTACCCAAAAGGAAATGACAGCCTATGATTTTGAATTCGAGTTTGCCAAACAAGAGGGGGTCGGGTTTCGCTGGCTGACCACCCCCTCAAGGATCTTAGCGGATGAAAGCGGTCATGTAACGGGCATCGAATGTGTGAAGATGGTGCTTAGCGAGGCGGGGGAAGATGGGCGTAGCCGGCCTGTGCCTATATCCGGATCGGAGTTCGTGATACCGGTCGATGGGGTCATCCGTGCCATAGGCCAATCCAGGTATATTGGGCTGATTGAACAATTTGGGATCGAACATGAAGATGGCGTGGTTATGCTGGAGGCAGACTCCTATAAAACGTCGAATGAAAAAGTATTTGCCTGCGGGGACGTGATTTTCGGAAAAGGTCAAGGGGAGGCGATGGTCGTTTCGGCTGCCCAGCAAGGAAAGGATACGGCTTATGAAATTGATCTGGCCATAATGGGCGAGGCAGTGGATATCGCTTAATAATAATGAAAATTAGGAGGCTTATCATGGCTGATTTATCTATAAATCTTGCAGGTATTAAATCACCCAATCCTTTTTGGCTTGCTTCGGCACCGCCCACCAATTCAGGGTATCAAGTCCAGCGGGCATTCGAGGCTGGATGGGGAGGCGCCGTTTGGAAAACGTTGGGCGATCCCATCCTGAACGTCTCATCACGCTTTGCGGCGGTTAGTTTTAATGGACAGAGAGTTGCCGGTTTCAACAACATTGAATTAATTACCGATCGTCCCCTTGAAGTGAATTTGAAAGAAATATATGAAACGAAAAAGAGGTTCCCCGATCATGCAATCATCGCCTCGGTCATGGTGGAGCCGCAACAGGAAAAATGGCATGAGATCATCAAGCGCATAGAAGATGTAGGGGTTGATGGATACGAGTTGAACTTTGGCTGCCCCCATGGTATGGCTGAACGGGGGATGGGAGCTGCTTCAGGACAGGTTCCTGAACTTGTGGAAAAGCAAACCTATTGGGCAAAGGAAGCTGCATCGAAACCTGTCATCGTCAAGCTTACCCCGAATATAACCGATATTACGGTCACTGCAGAAGCGGCAGTTCGCGGGGGAGCGGATGCAATCAGCATGATCAACACAATCAATTCTTTGGCAGGTGTGGATATCCATTCGTGGAATACGATACCACATGTTGGCGGTAAGGGAGCACATGGGGGGTATTGTGGTCCGGCGGTGAAGCCCATCGCCTTGAACATGGTGGCAGAGTGTGCAAGAAATCCAAGGATCGATCTTCCCATCTCCGGAATCGGGGGGATTTCCAATTGGCAGGATGCCGTGGAATTTTTATTGATGGGTTCGACGGGGGTGCAAATATGTACGGCTGCCATGCATCATGGTTTTAGGATAGTCGAGGACATGCTTGAAGGTTTGTCCAATTACCTCGATGAAAAAGGGATTGCCTCAGTGATGGATATTGTCGGTAGATCCGTACCGCGATATTCCGATTGGGGGAACTTGGATCTTAATTATAAGGTAGTGGCCCGCATCAATAATGATGTATGCATCAACTGCAATAAATGCCATATTGCGTGTGAAGACACCTCACACCAGTGTATAGATATGTTAAAGGACTCGGCAGGCAGCTCCTTCCTGAGGGTGCGTGAAGAAGATTGCGTAGGCTGTAATCTTTGCTCTATCGTATGTCCGGCCGATGGGGCAATCGATATGATCGAATTGACAAATGAATTACCGCCGATGACGTGGAATGAACGCCAAGCCTATCTTGGCGGCATAGAAAATGAAAGTGTTGATTTCGCAAAATGATGGAGGGGAAGAACATGAAGAAAATCATAAAAAACGGAACGATTGCAACCGCTGCGGATACGTATCAAGCCGATATATTAATTGAAAATGAGAAGATTGCCATGATAGGCAAGGATTTGACCGCAGAAGGCGCCGAAATCATTGATGCTAAAGGCGCCTATATTTTTCCGGGAGGCATTGACCCGCATACCCATCTAGATATGCCGTTTGGCGGGACGACCACAAAGGATGATTATGAAACCGGTACGATTGCTGCCGCCTATGGAGGCACGACGACGATCATAGACTTTTGCTTGACTGAAAAAGGGGCACCATTAAAGGAAGCGATTGGTACATGGCACAAAAAGGCCAATGGAAAGGCCGCGATAGATTATGGGTTCCATCTAATGATCAGCGAGATCAATGATGAGGTTCTTGCGGAATTGCCGGGGATCATCGCGGATGAAGGGATTTCCTCGTTCAAGGTCTTCATGGCGTACAAGAATGTTTTTCAAGCCGATGATGCCACGCTATACCGCACTTTACTGCAGGCGAAAGAGCTTGGTGCGCTTGTCATGGTTCATGCTGAAAATGGCGATGTCATCGATTATCTTACGAAGCAGGCGCTTGAAAAAGGAAACACGGATCCAATCTACCATGCGCTAACAAGGCCTCCCGAGCTTGAGGGGGAAGCTACTGGGCGGGCCGCAAAATTGACGGAGATGGCGAACGGGCAGCTCTATGTCGTTCATGTCACTTGTGCAGATGCGGTAGAAAAGATCACCGAGGCAAGAAATAAAGGGGTTGATATTTGGGGCGAGACTTGTCCGCAATACTTGGTTTTGGACCAGTCTTATC
>NZ_PHNG01000721.1:0-5241 GCF_002803435.1 Bacillus sp. mrc49
ACCATGCGCTAACAAGGCCTCCCGAGCTTGAGGGGGAAGCTACTGGGCGGGCCGCAAAATTGACGGAGATGGCGAACGGGCAGCTCTATGTCGTTCATGTCACTTGTGCAGATGCGGTAGAAAAGATCACCGAGGCAAGAAATAAAGGGGTTGATATTTGGGGCGAGACTTGTCCGCAATACTTGGTTTTGGACCAGTCTTATCTTGAAAAGCCCCATTTCGAGGGATCGAAATATGTGTGGTCACCACCGTTAAGGGAGAAGAAGAATCAGGAAGTGCTATGGAATGCCTTGAAAATGGGTCAGCTGCAAACGGTAGGTTCCGATCAATGCTCCTTCGATTTCAAAGGTCAGAAGGATTTAGGAAGAGATGATTTTACGAAAATACCGAATGGCGGCCCCACGATTGAAGACCGCATGAGCATCGTTTTTTCCGAAGGGGTCAAGAAAGGGCGCATCACCTTGAATCAATTCGTCGACGTGACTTCTACACGTGCGGCCAAGCTTTTTGGATTATTCCCGAAAAAGGGGACGATTGCTGTAGGGTCGGATGCCGATATCGTCATTTTTGATCCGGAGGCGGAAAGGACGCTATCCGTCGATACACATCATATGGCGGTGGATTATAATGCCTTTGAAGGCATGGAGATTACTGGAGAACCAGTATCGGTCCTTTCCAGAGGGGAGTTTGTGATTAAAAATAAACAGTTTGTAGGTGAGGCAGGAAAAGGGCAATTCCTGAAAAGGGCAAAATACAATGCGGATTTGAAGTCCGCTTCAGGAAAAAAGCTGCCGGTTTGAAACTTCGGTAAAATGAAGGCAAATGGATAGAGGGGGATTTTTCCATGAGTGTGAAGAAAGATTATCTAAAGTCTCCCGATTTGCTGCCCATACCTCATAATGAGAAAAACATAAGTGCAGCCGGATTTGGGTTCATTTGGGTGGGGATGGCAGTGGTGTTGGCTGCCTTCGCGATTGGCGGGAACGGCGTCCAACGTTTATCCCTGGGCTGGGTCGTGCTTGCAACGGTCATCGCCTGTGTGGTTCTCGGTTTTTTGATGACAATGACAGGAGATATTGGAGTGGAGCATGGCATATCATTCCCAGTCTACATGAGGGCTCCTTTCGGAACGATCGGCACCCACATTCCCTCGGTTGTGCGGGGGTTTGTCGCTTCATGCTGGTTTGGCCTTAACACCTACTTTGGGGCGACTGCAATGAATGCCATCTTTGCAACCCTCTTTGATTTTGATAATTGGTTCATCTGCTTCCTCGTTTTTGCCGTTTTACAATTGGTGAACACGGCAATGGGGATCAAGTCGATAGAACGGTTTGCCGACTTGGCAGCGCCCGTTATCATTTTGATTTCCGGCTGGATGTATTTCACCCTTTCCGATCAAGCTATAGCCCAAGGCAGGGAAGTATGGACCTGGATCGAAAGCCCGGTAAGCGGCGGGGCCGCGGGGACAGCATTCATGGTCGTCATCATGGCAAATATGGGCTTTTGGGGGACGTTGACGGCTGATATGCCGACACTCTCCCGTTTTATAAAGGCACCGAAAAATGAAAAAAACTGGTTCAAGCGCAATAAAGGGCAAATCATTGGGAATATTATCACCTATCCCATCACTCAAACGTTTATGGTCATCATCGGAGCTGTTTCTTATATGGCCGTTTCCAATTATGACCCTGTAGTTGCCATACAGGGATCGGCAAGCGGAATGGCACTCGGGGTCCTTTTGATCATGATCGTTTTTGCTCAATGGTCGACGAATACGACAGCCAATGTCATTCCCGCAGCTACTATTTTTTCCAATGTCATGGGTCCGAGGATGCCATTTTGGGCTGGGGTTGTTGTAGCGGGGGTCATCGGGATAGTTGTTCAGCCATGGAGCCTGTTCGGTATCATAATAGAAGTTTTATTGATCATTGGCGGAATCCTGGCGTCCATTGTCGGTATACTTGTAGCTGATTATTATTTACTCCGCAAAAGGCGGGTTCATGTAGAAGATCTCTATGAAGCTGATGGGCAATATAGATACTTAAATGGAGTGAATTGGGCAGGAATCATTTCTTGGGTGATTGGTGGAATCGGTGCCACGATTTATGCGAATTACTCATTTATCATCGGTTTTGTCCTTGGCGGTGCAAGCTATTATGTATTGGCTAAGTTTTGGTGGTTCAACAAATATGAACAAGCTGAAATCATTGATCCCAGTGATGAGAAATATCTGGGCATATCAGTGGGGAGGGATTGGAAGATAGATTTAGAATCTGAAGAAGACATGGTCATTACGGCTGCAACTGGCGGGGAAAACGTATAAAAAAAGGGGGAGTGCAAATGTCCGAATATCAAGAGTATCGCCTGGAAAGGGAGCAAATCGATTTCTTGCTTGAAAGAGGATATCGAATCACCCGGGTTTCGGAAAATTTAAGTGGTGCGTTTCTCGATTTTGAATTGATCGAGGGGACGAAACAGGAATGGAAGCAGTTGAATATCAAAACCCCTGAAGGAAGAAAATACTTCTCTACATTGCTTTTCAGGAAGTTGAATTGAACATGAAATAGTTAACTTTCCTGGGCCTATTCCTCGATGAATGGGTCCTTTTTTTTTGTACCGTCATTTTTTAAGATTTAAAGGATAGGAAAGCAGAGTAGGGAGATGGAAAAGGCAAGACTTTTGTAGAATTTTGACGTTAGATTTTCTGACAAGTACTGGAGATTTGAAGAACGTCCGTTTATAATAGGTTTTAAAGCAGTTTTATAAAAGGAAAGGATGTGAATGGATGAATACGTCGATTACGATCGAGGAAATTCTTATGCGAAAGTATTTCAACCTGACCGATATAATTGCTGGAAGCAGTGGAATAAAGCGTCAGGTGAAGTGGGTCCACTGTATGGAAGTCACCCAAATCAGCCATTTGTTAAATGGAAACGAATTGATTCTGACCACCGGCTTGGGTTGGAAAAAATGCGATGACACATTTCTTTCCTATTTAAAGCAATTGATTGAATGCAACGCTGCCGGACTTTGTATAGAAATGGGCTCCAACATGCTGACAGTGCCGCAAAGCGCCATCGATCTTGCAAATGAACACCAATTCCCTATCATCCTATTTCATGAAGAAGTGCCTTTTGTGAAAATCACACAGGATATCCACACCTTAATCATCAATAAACAATACCAGATGATCTCCAACTTAGAAAACTACTCCCAGCAGTTAAATAAAAATCTCCTCGAAATGGACCATTATGAACAAATTCTAAAATTTCTCCATAGTTATTTGAATGTACAGGTCATTCTGATCTTTAATGAAAATGACATAGCGACCATTCCAAGAACCAAGAAAGAATTAACCTATCAAATGATAGCGGACGATTATGATGAAAAAACGAAACTGAACAAAACGTTGCTTAAACAGGCGATTCAAGTGCTCGGTGAGAATTATGCGGAACTGTACATATATAGTGATGATAGAGAGCTGACGGACTTTGATTCGCTTATTTTGGATAGGACGGCTACAGCGCTGGCACAGCATCTATTAAGGGAATTATATATAGAAGAGAAGAAAATGTCGGAAGAGAGTAAATGGCTGACCGACTGGATCGAAGGGGAGATTGGCGATGAAGCGATCCGGGAGAGGCTTTCCTATATCGATCCGAAGATGCAGCTAGGTGGCGGAATGGTTTGCATTTGCAAACAGCATTCAAGGAATAATAAAAGTGCTGCCAAATTGGATGGAACCTATTTTAAGATCATGTTTAGGACGGTGTTTGAACAGTATGGATTTCATGTTTTTTCCATGGAAATTCACCAGCAGCTTGTGTTCATATTAGGAGACAATCGCTCATCTGAAGATTGGAAATCGAGGGTGACAAGCGCAGTGGATCGCATGATGAAAATGGATCTGGGCAGCCGGAATCGTATGGGGCAGCTTTCGATGGGTTTTGGAAAGCATGTACAAAGATTAAACGAGATTTATAAAAGCTATGAAACGGCACGCGAGACCCTGCTGCTTCAAGATAGTTTACCAGAAGAGAACAGGAGCATTTTTTATCAGGACTTACATATGCATCGCATGATTTCGCTCTTGAATAAACATGGAAACCTGGAGGAAACGGTGCACGAGTACCTAGGTCCTGTCATTGAATATGACAAGCAAAACAATGGCGAGTTAATGCCTACCCTGAAGTCATATCTTGCATGTAACGGATCTAAACAGGAAACTTCCAAACAACTATTCATTGTAAGGCAAACTCTATATCATAGACTGGAAAAGCTAGAGAAACTGTTAGGCTCCGATTTCATGCGATCGGATAAGCGTCTCGGCCTGGAATTCATGATTTTTGCATTGGACTTCCTTCAGTACAGCAGCAGGGACGTCACTGGGAATTATGTGAATAAATATATGGGGAAGTGAAATAAACATGAAGGGTGTCCAAGGGACATCCTTTTTGGCATGGTAAATGAAATGGGAGCTCATATACTGATGAATGGAGGGGGAAATGCTGACATCATAATAGGGGATATGGCAATGGGATGTCAGCATCCTTTTTCAATACTCATCTTTTTTGGATAAGCAATGATCACATTCCAAGAGATACGATTCAGCTTGCTCGGTGATGGTGGTTCCGCACTCCGTACATTGTTTAGGCGGCAGGTTCCTGAAAAACTCCATAGGGTTTTTAGTTTGCATCATGATTCCTCCTCATATTTCGGTCGATTAGTCTTCGCGTTTGGAAAGGCAGTGATCGCATTCCAAGAGATACGATTCAGCTTGCTCGGTGATGGTGGTTCCGCACTCCGTACATTGTTTAGGCGGCAGGTTCCTGAAAAACTCCATAGGGTTTTTAGTTTGCATCATGATTCCTCCTCATATTTCGGTCGATTAGTCTTCGCGATTGGAAAGGCAATGATCGCATTCCAAGAGATACGATTCAGCTTGCTCGGTGATGGTGGTTCCGCACTCCGTACATTGTTTAGGTGGCAGGTTCCTGAAAAACTCCATAGGGTTTTTAGTTTGCATCATGATTCCTCCTCATATTTCGGTCGATTAGTCTTCGCGTTTGGAAAGGCAGCGATCGCATTCCAATAGATAGGAATTTGAATGGTCGACATGTGTTTCACCACATTCGGGGCAATGAGTAACGGAATCGATCGTCAATGAATTTGTTTGGTTTGCTTGCATGTCTTGATCCTCCTTATAGTACAGTTTAAGTTGTTTGTTTGTTGTTATAATAC
>NZ_PHNG01000722.1:0-71708 GCF_002803435.1 Bacillus sp. mrc49
GCGACGGCTTCCGTCGGATCGATCTTTAACGTCTCAATTGCCTTTATATATAAATCAGGCGCTGGTTTAACCTTATCCACATCGTCTCCCGTGATAATGGCCTCGAAATAGTGTAACAGACCGAGTTTTTCCAAATAATGAGTGACCCACTCTTTCGATGAACTAGATGCAAGCGCAATTTTATAACCTGAATTCTTTGCTTCCTCTAAGTATTCCTTTACACCTTCACGTGCCTTCGGTGTCTTCATCTTTCCTTCATGCAGGCTTTTCGCTTTCGTTTCAATCTCCTCAATATTGTATCTGTCACCTAACTGGGATTTGAAAAATGCATTCAGTTCCGTATTATCCGTTCCGATGCATGTAACAAAACGTTCGAGAGGCAAGTCCGCTTCATAAAAAACCATCGTTTCTTTATAAGCTTCATACCAAGCCGTTTCCGTGTCTAAAATTAAACCGTCAAAGTCGAAAATAACTGCTTTTATCATCCTAATTCCCTCCCCTTGGATTGCTTGAGGACAAAGCCCAGGCTCCTTCCCTAAACGTACATGAATGCCTATCCTTATTCAACTGAACCGACCTCTCATTTTCGTTCCATTAAGAAGGATAAGGATTCTAAGCTATCTTTTCCTACTTGCATCGTTCGAATGCAAAATCCGCGATGACTAAGGATATCGTAGCCCTATCTCCGCCTCATTTCTTTCCTTTGCCGTTACATGTTTTAACAGTTCCTTAGTGCCTTCGCGGTGTTTTTCCTTACCTGCGCTAAAAAAGGGGATGGGTTAACGAATCGTTTAACTGCAGGAAACAACGAGGAGGATAAACATGAAGAAGATAATATTAACGATCCTGACGGCTTCCGTATTCATTCTAGGCGTTTGCACGCCAACAGACAGCGAAGCCGCAGCCGGGAATCGCACCCTTTCATTCGGAATGAGTAATAGTGATGTAAAAGAGCTCCAAGAATTATTAATGACCAAAGGGGTCTTCCCTTATCATGAAGAAACAGGGTATTATGGGCCGATTACAAAAGCATCGGTTAAGAAGTTCCAGGTGAAATCGGGATTGAAAGCCGATGGAATAGCGGGAACGAAAACGAATCAAAAAATTCAGGTGTTGCGCAGCGGGGATATGGGACGACCTGTAGCACAGCTGCAAAGGTTATTGAAAGCAAAGGATGTCTACACATCAACGATTGATGGCATCTATGGCAAAGGCACGAAGCAAGCCGTTATGAACTTTCAAAAACAACAGGGATTATCGGTCGATGGAATGGCCGGTGCACGGACCTTCAGTAAATTGAAGGAAACAGCTAGTGTGGCGAGTTCATCCGCCAAAGAGCTTACGGTCACAAGCACAGCTTATACAGCGAGCTGCCAGGGATGTTCAGGTACCACCAGAATGGGCGTCGACCTGCAAAAGTATGATGATGCGAAACTGATAGCCGTCGACCCCAATGTCATTCCGTTAGGCTCCATCGTCGAAGTCGAGGGGTACGGACAAGCCATCGCGGCAGACACGGGCAGCGCCATCAAAGGAAACAGAATCGATGTATTCATACCAAAGGAAGATGATGCGTTAACATGGGGAAGAAAGCAAGTGAAGGTCAAGGTCATCAAATGATCGATTGCTGATTCATCATATAAATCAATTACATAACGGAAAGGGCAGGCATGGAGGCAACTGTTTCCATACCTGCCCTTTTTTCTTTCGATCATCAAACCAACTTATACATCAAAATGTCATCCACGTATACATGATCATTCATCTTATATTCCTGGATTTTACGGCCTTCTTCAACGAACCCCATCCTTTTGTATAAGGATATGGCACGATGATTGGTGGAGAACACGCCCAAACTCACCTTCTCGATGAGCGGGTTCGCTTCTGCCCAATCCAATAATGCACGAAGCAGCTTTTCTCCGATTCCCAGCCCACGGTAACTGTCGCTGATCATGATGCCAAATGAGCCCTTGTGCGACATCCTTTTTCGTTTTTCAGATTGAAACACTATCCAGCCGATGACTTCCCCCTTCACTTCTGCGATAATGATCGTTTCCCTGTCATTTTCCAATAGTCCTTGTATCCATTCCCTTTGCTGCTGCTCCGTTTTATTGAACTCGTCCGATACGGCAATGAAATACTCTCCTTCGGAAATAACGGCTTGCTGTATGGCCAAAACCGCTTTCGCATCTTTCCCTTCAGCAGTCCTGATTTTATATGACAGCGTCTCGGACATCCTTCTTCCCTCCCCCATTTTTCATAGCCTGCTCCCAGCGGATATCATCTGTGAAAACCTTAGTAAATACCCATCCGGATCTTGCACTAAGATCTCCTTCACGATGACACCCCCATCAGCGCTTTCGTAATGATTGACCATCACATCCCTGAATAATTTTATTTCATGCCCTTTTAAAGCAGCCGCCATTCCTTCAACATCATCGATTTCAATTTGAAAGTTAACTCCTCTACCCAGTGGATACATCCATTCAGCTGTATTCCAGCTCCCGTTCATTTCTTCTATCATCATCTGTGCATCGCCTAATGAAAGAAAAGCGAATTTATCTTCCACACGTTCATATTCCAAATGAAATCCCAAAATATCAAGATAAAATTTTTTCGATTCACTAATATTCGTTACGGATAATTCAGGTACTAGTGCCTTGTATATCATGCCTGCTCGATCCCCCGTGTCATCGTGATGCCACGTCCAAATCGAAGTGAACGATCGGACGGTTTTCGATGATTCTTTTTTCGATCGTTCGAACCGTTTTGTTCCATTCACGATCCGAATTTTCCAAATCATATTTTTTATGAAAAAAATTATATAACGTAAGATCTCTTACCTTCAAAAATAAAGGAATCGTCTCGTAATCTTCACGTGCCAGTTTATTTTCCGTTTCATACCCCTTCATGAATGCCCTCATGAATTTGGCTGCATATCCATCCAGGTCTTCCACGCCTTCACGTTCCAAGCTCCCGATCAAATAATATAAAGGGATGGCTAAGTCGCTGGCGAACCAGTGATTGGAGCAGTCATCAAAGTCAAAGACGTGAATCCTGCCTTCATGGTAATGGAAATTCCCGTGATGAATATCGGAATGAATTAAGCCGAAGTTATCGCGGTGGACTGGAAGCGCCTTTAGTTTCCTGATGATTACTTCTTGCTGTCGCAACACTTGTTCCGGAGCATCAGCTTGATAGTGTGCAGCATCCAATAATTCTTCTTCGTGCCAGTCCATCCTTTGATAAACATTTTCAGGACTGTAGTCTTTTGTTTTTTTATGCAGCTGGCCTATCGTTTTTCCCCATACATAAAATAAATCCCCGTCATGATGGCCATCCGTTACCTTCACTCTTGCACCAGGGGCTTTTTCAAACAGGCAGCAATGAAACTCCGACCCATCAAGCCCCTTTACCATTTCAACCAGGTTATGGTCCCTTGAAGGAATGACCTTCGGAACCGCGCATCCGTCATTGTGCAGATACTCCATCCATTTTAGCTCAGCCAGCACTTGATCTTTTGCACGATGTGATTGATGGGTCAACCTCAGAATATATGGTGTTCCGTCGCGATAAACCTCAAATACATAGTTCTCGGCATCGCCCAGTTTGACCGGATTCCCTGTGTTCACTTGAAAATAACGCCCGGCCAACTCCACCATTTCAGCGGTGAAAATCCTCTCTATTGACGCTTCCATTTTCTTCACTCCCTTTAATGACGCAAAAAGTCCTACTTGGTTATACGATATCCATTCGCCTTTCTCCTTTTTTTGTCTCAGCTTTTTTTACTCATGAAAAAAACCTCCAGGAAACCTGAAGGTCGGGATGACCATTACTTTTTATTTTCCAGACTCGGTATCAAATGTGTACAATTTATTAACTTTGAGAGCTATTGTGCCCTGAGCTGCTTTAGCATGTTATCATCAATTCAATAATATATTATAGAATGTTACGGAGATGATGATAGATGACAACGACCGCTATAATTATAACCATTATTCTTAGTATCATTAAGCTACTGGTTTCCTGTCTTCCAACGAGTACAGTGAATTGGATCCTTAAGAAATTCGAACTTCATTTCGAACTCAACCAAGCTCATACAAGCTTGACGATCCAGGGGAAACGCTTGGAGGGCGAAGACAAGCTACATGTTATTAATCATTATAATGAGGCGAAATTCTTAAAGAAAAACCATATATTCCCGGGCAACGAACGATTGTTTTTGCATCCGGAAAATGGAGGAACTCCATTAATCTTTGATACGAAACAAGGTAAAAAAGACATAAAGTTACATGTCTTCATCTACCCTGACCACATCGATGTAGTTAAACAATACAAGAAGAAATTAGCTGCGTATACCCTGTCTTCCGATAGCCTCCAAGAACGTTCTATGCGATTAAGCAGCGATTTAGCTTAAAGAGTCAAAGTCGTCATTCAGGTATAGACAAGGGGAGCGTCCGATTTGGACGTTCCCCCTTTTTATGCCATTAATTGCTTCATTTCCTTGCCCAAGCTCCTTGGATTTCACTCACAATTTGCCCAATATGATATGCGTCGTGCATCGCTAAGCTCTTCAGTTCCAGTACTAATGGATTATCTTCTCCCGGGATCTGTCTGTACAAATCAAATGGAATGCATGGCCCCATCAGCCGGTTTCCAGATTGCCTCTTCAAAAGTGATATCCTCCAGCTCCATTTTCCATTCCCACCGGTTCATCCCTTATAATCCCTTTTGCCCTTAACGGACAACGAACGTTGCTTCAGCTAAAGAAATCATGAAGTAACAAAAACAAACCACCCTCGATTGGTGGTTTCATCATGCATATACCTAATGGGACAGAAGGACAGTGGCATCAAGGAATGGAAAAAAAGCAGACAAATTCCAATGCTGTGGAGTTTGCCTGCAGTCTGAAAACCTCCATGGGGTCCGCACTCCATGAGGAGTCATTTATTCGGTTGTGCCAAAACGCCACTTGGTCACAGACTTATACCGCTCTCCCTCACCCACAAGAGTAGTAGGGAACTGTGGATGATTGATGGCATCCGGGATACCTTGGGTTTCCAAGCACAGGCCCAGGTATTTTCCCGATTGCTTTCCGCGAATTTGAAAATCATCTTCTAATGAATTGCCGGTGTATAAAACGACCGAGGGCTGATTGGTTTCAATGATAAGTCTGCGTCCGCTTTCTTCATCTTCCAAAACGATGTCCGCTGAATCGCCCCCTCGTAATAGAAAAGGATGATCATATCCGTTTCCAGCCAAGAGGTTTTGCGGATGCCGTGATGTGATTCCGTCTTGTATAACACGACCTTTGCGGAAATCGAATACAGTCCCCTCCACATCCACAGCCTGACCTGTTGGTATCAAGCCATCATCAAGCTCCAGGAATTGATCGCTTTTTAACGTCAGCCGATGTAATGCGATTGACCGTTTCAGATTGCCGCTCAAATTAAAGTACGTATGATTTGTCAAATTCAAAATGGTCGGTCGATCACTTTCCCCTTCGAGCGTAAGGATGATTTCATGATCGTTTGTCACCGTATAAATCACCGCCAATTCAACCGTTCCAGGATAGCCTTCCTCCAGATGGTCGCTTAAACGGCTATAGCGAATGCTTATTGAGTCGGTCTCTTCGGTGATGGATACATCCCAAACCGCTTTATCAAACCCTTTGATGCCGCCATGAAGATGGTTGCCAAGATTGTTTTGGGCGAGTCTGTACGTCTCTCCATCCACCGTAAGCATCCCATTTTTAATCCGGCCAGCGTGGCGTCCGATCACTGAGCCGAAATAGGGGGAATGCTTCTGATATTCGGCAACGGTGTCAAAACCGAGTACTACATTTTCCGTTTTCCCATGTCGGTCGGGAACGAAGATGCTCGTGATTGTACAGCCATAATTGAGGCATGTTACCTCCATCCCCGCATCATTGACGATCTTATGTTCCACGATTCGCTTTCCATCCAATTCACCTAAAAAAGCTTGAGATACCTTCATTTCCCTTCTCCTCCATCCTATAGACCCAGACAAAAACGGCGGAATGCCTGTTGACCTTGCAGATCCCTTTTGAATACTCCGGCGTCCTCCAATGTCCTGAGGAATTTAACACCCAATTCTTTTCGCAAGATGCCTTGAACGGTTTCTTTACCAATGCTTGCATCATAGCGTGCCTTTATTTCATTAGCCCATGACGAATGATATCCCTGCACTTTTTTCGTTCCGCCCAACAAATAGGCTTCGATCTCCTCCAGCTCCGCTTTCAGCCTTGCCGGAAGAACGGCAAGACCCATCACTTCGATTAAGCCGATATTTTCTTTCTTTATATGATGCACATCACGGTGGGGATGAAAGATTCCATCTGGATGCTCATCATTTGTACGATTGTTCCTCAGTACAAGATCCAGCTCGAAATGACCATCCTTCCAACGTGCAATCGGTGTGATCGTATTATGCGGCGTCTCACCTGAATAAGCGATTATTTCCGCCCCTTCATCCGAGTATAGCCTCCACTTCTCGAGGATGTCGGCCGCCGCATCCATCAACTCTTCCTTGTTTTCACTTCTTAGACGAATGACTGACATCGGCCACTTCAAGGTATGGGCTATCACTTCCGGAAAACCGTCCATGGTGAAGCGGAATTCTTCCGCTGCGTTTTCCATGGCAAATTCATATCGCCCGCCTTGGTAATGATCATGATTTAATATCGACCCTCCTACAATCGGGAGATCTGCATTCGAACCAATAAAATAGTGGGGAAACTTTTCCACGAATTCCAAGAGCCTTGAAAATGTTCCTTTGGTTATTTTCATATCACGGTGCTCTTCTGAAAGAACAATGCAATGTTCATTATAATAAACGTACGGAGAAAATTGAAAATGCCAGCGCTCATCCGTTAATTCAAGCCGGATCGTCCGATGATTCGAACGTGCCGGATGGCCGATTCTCCCGTTATACCCTTCATTCTCGACGCAGAGAAGGCAGCGGGGATAGGATAGGGCTTGCCGTTTTTCTTTCTCCAACGCGATTTGCCTTGGATCCTTTTCCGGCTTCGAGAGGTTGATCGTAATATCGAGTTCACCAAATTGGCTTTCCAATTTGTAGTTGATGTTTTTATGGATATGCTTCATTTGTATATAATTGCTGTTCTGGCTCAATCGATAAAAATATTCTGTCGCCGCTTTCGGGTCTTGCTGATACTTTTCATAAAAGGTCCCATTCACTTCCGACGGTTTTTTGATGAGAACATTCATGATTTTACTGCTGAGGATTTCTTTATCGATGTCGAGATCACCAACGATGCCCTTTTCGCTGGCATAAACCGCCATTTCCTCAAGCAAATCAGGAATGGCTGCATTTTTCCGTTCCTCTGCCGCAAGCGGGAATTCCTCCAAATGAAGGATGGCCATCATTTGATTGCGCGAATAAATTTCATCCTCTTTCACCATCAAATTGAGCTGAACGGCCCGATTCAGAAGTGTTTGAATAGCTGTATATATGTCCATATAAACACTCCTTCGCTAATCTATTTTTCCTATCCTGGTGGATAGGTTCAGTTCCATTTCCATGCATCATCCATACGTCTACCGTTTTGCCTTTACAATCTCAGGGGACCGAGAGACGAGAGCGGACATTCAGATTCGTTTGGCTCCGTCCCCTATGCTTGCTACATAAAAATCGGCTTCATAGCCAATTTCTTGCTTATACCGTCCACCGACATCTTTGATAAAGGAATCCACCGCATTCGCATCGACCAATGCTATCGCACATCCACCAAAACCGCCTCCGGTCATTCTCGCTCCCACGGTTCCCGCTTGTTCCCACGCCGCTTCCACTAGGGTGTCCAATTCAATTCCCGTGATTTCATAATCCTCGCGCATGGAAAGATGAGATTCATCCATGAGGTTTCCAAAGGTGCTTAAGTCCCCTTCCTTCAACGATCTCAAGGCTTTTTTTGTCCGGTTGTTTTCATACACCGCATGTTTGGCCCGCCGCTTTAGCACATCATCTTCAATCAACGAAAGGTTGGCTTCAAATTCCTCTTCCGTAAGATCACCCAGGCTTTGGATATCCAGCTTACTTTGCAAAAGCCGCAATGCCTCCTCACATTCCGAACGGCGCTGATTATACTTGGAGTCTGCCAGTTCCCTTCTTTTGTTGGAGTTGATGATGATGATTTTATGGCCCTCGATATTCAGCGGGGCATACTCATATTCAAGTGTTTGGCAGTCCAGGAATATCCCGCAGTTCACCTTACCCATCCCGACAGCGAACTGATCCATGATACCGCTGTTGACCCCAATGAATTCGTTCTCGACCTTTTGTCCAAGCTTGACAAGCTCGATACGGTTAACCCCAAGAGCAAAAATCTCATCCAGAATGACCCCCATCAGCATTTCGAGTGACGCGGATGAAGAAAGACCGGCTCCATTCGGGAGATTGCCAGACACATATAAATCAAAGCCAACAGGAAATGCTCCCTGACTTTCCTGTATATAACGAATCATGCCTTTTGGATAATTAGCCCAATTATCTTCTGCGTCGAATTCCAATCGATCAAGAGAGAATTCGATGACGCCCTTGTTTGCGAAATTTTTTGAGTAGACACGAACGCGGCGATCTTCCCTAAGCTTGACGACGCCATAGGTACCATATGTGATTGCACAAGGCAGCACATATCCCCCATTGTAATCGGTATGCTCCCCTATAAGATTAATCCGTCCAGGCGAGAAGAAGGTGTGCACCCCCTGACTTGCCTCGATTGAAAATACTTGCTGAAACTCAGTTATTAACGTGTTTTTGTCCATGGGCCCTCCTTTATATATCCTTGATAAAATGAAAGGCCAGCGCAAAGCTTCATATCCTCTGCCACTGGCCCTTTTTCGTTAAGAGATCGTTTCCGGATGCCACATATCATTGATTTCCTTGATCTTTTTCAAGTCACATTTCGGTTTTCGATCATAGGTCAGGATCCCGTTGATTTCTTGCTCTACATCCGTTAGTTGGGTATAACAATATCCGTGAAGAACGTTGGATGCATAGACAGCTTCCATAATTCTTCGGTAGTCCCCTACAAAATCTTCTTCATTTACGACCGATGTATATCCCCAACCAGCTTCTTCCCCGACCTTATAGCCAATACCGCCGAATTCCGTCAAAAGGATCGGTTCTCCCTGATGGGAAAAACCATCGGCATAAATTTTTCGTTTCGCTGGCATGGAAGCAATGGTAGCCTCTTTTGTCGCCAACTCGCCTTTGTACGTTTCATATTTGCCCTCTTCATCCTTCGCACCGTGATTGTAATTGTGGATGGCGCAAATATCCGTTTTCGTAAGTTCCCAGCCGTCATTCGATATCACCAGCCTCGTTCCATCCAAGGAGTGAAGGAGGTGGTACATCGCCAACGAATGATGCTGCTGATTGGAATTATCCTTTATATGCGGCACGCCCCAACTTTCGTTCAAGGGCACCCAAGCGACGATCGAGGGATGATTATAATCTCTTGCTACCATCTCAATCCACTCTCTCGTTAAACGGGCAACCGAATCGTTATTGAACGAAGCGGATGCCGCACACTCTCCCCAAACAAGATAGCCTAGCTTATCCGCCCAATATAAAAAACGGGGATCCTCTGTCTTTTGATGCTTGCGGCACCCGTTGAAGCCCATTTCCTTAGCCAATTCAATGTCTTTTTTCAGATCTCCATCCGTGGGGGCCGTCAGCAGCCCATCTTCCCAATACCCTTGATCAAGGACAAGCTTTTGATAATAGGGCTTATTATTCAAATAAACCATGCCATTTTCCGTATGGACCTTCCTCATCCCGAAATATGTTTCCACCTCATCTAGTAACCTGCCATTCTCATCTTTCAATTTTATCGTTACATCAAAAAGGTTTGGATTCTCCGGGGTCCAGTTCCAGCCGTCATGGTGCGTGTTCGTTCTGAAAATTTTATGATTATGGAGGTTGAAGCTGCGGCTCGTATATCGTTCCATGATGCACAGACTATCCTTGACGATCCGTTCCCCTTGGAAGTTGATCTCGACGTCTACATGCTTTTCGCTGTAGTCTCCCGATACCTCAAATTCCATATGGATATTTCCATGATCGATATCCGGCGTCCATTTAAGGTTCTCCACACTCACTGGCTCGACCGGCTCGATCCAAACCGTTTGCCAGATGCCTGTCGTTCTCGTGTACCAGATCGATTCCGAATTTTCGAGCCAAAACTGCTTGCCGCGCGGGATCGTTTCATCCGTGGATGGATCCTCTGCCTTTACAACGACCGTTTCTTCCCCGCCAGTTAAATACTCCGTTATGTCATACTTAAAGTTTGTGTGACCACCTTCGTGAAATCCCACAAACTGTCCATTCACATATACCCATGATCGATAATCCACCGCTCCAAAATGAAGGTGGATCCTTTTTCCCTTCCATAGATCGGACAGTTCGAAATGCCGTTTATACCATACGATATCGTGAAGGCTTTTATCTTCAATGCCGCTCAGCTTCGTTTGATAGGCGAAGGGGACTTGGATTTCCTTGTCAAAAACCGCGGAATCCTGAGCATACCACTTTTGATCGGTACCAATTTTTTGATCATCAAAAGCAAATGACCAGGCTCCATTTAAATTCAGCCAATCCTTGCGAACAAATTGAGGTCTTGGATATTCCTGGCGATATGTCATGGCATTCTCTCCCTATAGATGATTGATTTCATTATAAAAAAAAGTCATTGCAATTATTGAAAGCGCCTACAACACTATTTTATATAATCAGTAAAATAACGTCAATAATTTTAGTAAAATTTTTATCAACCCTTTTTCTTTCCAAAACAAAAAACCATGGATGGATTCCATGGTTTCAAGCTAAAAGTAATGGGAGTTAAAGGTAATTGTTAAAACATCGTGATCCCGGAACGATGGATGCAAGACTTCCGGTTGAAGTGAAAAGAAACGGGCTAAGAACAGATATTCCATAGCTATGGGCAATGGAATGCTATCTTCAAATTCTTACAAAAGGGAATGAAAGCGGTAAATACGCGTCTACGTGAGACACCGCAGGCTGTAAGAGGCTGCTGAAAAATAACGCTTTTTAAATTTTCATCTATATACTGACAATAAAAGAAGCTAACAACCTATATGCAGTAGGTAATTAGCTTCGTTTTCTCTTTAAACAGACTTTTTCAGTGCCCACCTGAAAGCCGAGGAGGCTCAAGGACCGCCTCTGGATAAGGATCGCCTGTAGTGGAATGTAACGTTCGTTCTATAACCATCAGTTCGGTGGGCAATGAAGTTTCCATCTCCGTTTTCACGCAGAGTGGAATGAAACGGAAGGCGCGACACTCCTGCGGGAAATGCGCGTCTACGTGAGACCTCGCAGGCTGAAAGCCGAGGAGGCTCAAGGACCGCCCGCGGAAAGGGAGCACCTGCAGTGGAATGTAACGGTCTATGTGCACTCCTCAAAAAAATTGAAGAATCACGATTCACTCTGCATCATTTCACTCAGAAGCTGCTGCTCCTGATGATCAATTCCGTACCGATCAAGACTTGCTTGACGATTTTGCGGCCCATCACTTGCTCCATCACTAAATCAGCTGCCGTTTCCCCCATCAATTCCGTGTGCACCTTAAGGGTCGTTAGCGCTGGATAGACATATTTCGAAACACTGATATCATTGAGCCCAATGATATTGACTCGTTCGGGCACCGGTATGCCTTCTTCATGCAATGCACGTAAACAACCGATCGCAATCAAGTCATTCCCCGCAAAGAAGGCCGTAGGCAGTTCGTCACCGTGCTCGGTAATGGCCGCTTTCATTAATCGGTATCCGTCCTCCACGGAAAAAGTCCCCATATAGATGAACTTTTCTTCAAGCACTTGCTTTTCATTTCCATAGATTTTGAAGGTTTGTTCGCGCAAATCCCTGATATCGCCGGATTTGTCTTTATAGGACTCTTTTCCTCCTATGTATCCGATCGAGGTATGTCCTTTTTCAATTAGATAGTTAATGATCTTTTTAGTGGCTTTCTCGAAATCGATTTTAACGGAATCAAATGAATCATCTTCAAGACTATGATCAACGAGGACGATGTTTTCCGTAATTTCCGCAAGTGCAAGGACTTGCTCCTTACTGAACTTCCCTATTGCAATGATCCCTTGAATATTTTCAAGCTTCACTTCCTCAAGGTCATTATAAAAATATTTTACGAGCTGGGCCTCCAGTTGCTGGCAGCGCCTTTCGATTCCAAACCGGATCGACATATAGTATAAGTCTTCAAGCTCTTCTTTTTCTGTATACCAATGGATAATCGCAAATTTGGAAGGTGCTGCCTTTCGTATAGCCCGCCGTTTATATGATAACGTTTCTGCTGCTTCAAATATCCTTTTCCTTGTCTCATCCGTAACGGAAAGGGAATCGTCATAATTCAGAACTCTTGAAACAGTCGCAATGGAAACGCCAGCTTTTTCAGCTATATCCTTTATCGTGGCCATCCTTATCAATCCATTCTTACATAATTTCTGTATGTGCCTTATCTTAATAATTTCATATTATCCATAAAAAAGAAAGGGGATATTCCTAATGGGAATCGTAAATCATTCCGGGATACCTGCCCATTTCCCGCTCCCCTGCAATCATTTCATTTAATGCCTGTTTGGGTGACTCCCTTGATGAACGAGCGCTGACCCAAAATGAAGATAAGGATAACGGGAATGGTGGCAATCGCCGTTAACGCCATTAGCCTTCCTGGTGAAGAAACGAAGCTTCCTTGCTGCATGATGGCAATGCCGGTTGTGATGGTCCTCATTTCCGGCGAGCTTGTCGTCAGCAATGGCCAAAGGAAATCGTTGTAAATCGACATGAAGGTGAAAATCGCCAATGTCCAAATAATGGGGCGTGCAGATGGTAAGGCAATCTTGGTGAACACCTGCCATTTGTTCGCTCCATCCAAATGGGCTGCCTCCTCCAATTCCTTCGGGAAAGCCTTGAAGGATTGATATAAAAGAAACACGCCAAATGCATTGGCGGAATAAGGCAAAATGAGCACGGCATATGTATCCAATAAACCTAGCTGGTTGAACCCCATATATAAAGGTAAAAACGTGATCACCCATGGAATCGTCAATGAGCCAATGAACATCGCGAACAATAGCTTTTTGAAAGGTACGTCCAGCCTCGCCAAACCATATGCAGCAAGGGTATCGACAATTAACACGATCAATGTGCCTGCAATTCCGACAAATAGCGAATTTGACATCCACGTAAAGACTGGCGTATCCGAGCCGCCGCTAAGGCTATACGTATAATTCTCCAGCGTGAACACTTCCGGTATCCATTTAATTCCTGAGGTGAAGGCTTCTTGATCCGTTTTAAAGGAAGTAGCCAGCATCCAAAAAAGAGGAGCGATAAAGAAGATGGAAATGACAATCGCTATCGTGACTATAAATATCTTGAAACCTTTATTTCTCATTTACTTCATTGCCTCCTTCTTTTCCCTAGTCAGTCTAAATTGAACGAGTGAGATGATGATCATGATCAGGGCCATCAATATCGACATCGCTGCGGCATTTCCCAATTGCCGCTGATTGAAGCCCTCCTCGACAATATTCATCAGGAGGACCTGCGTTGATGTGCCGGGACCGCCTCGGGTCATCAAATAAGGCTGCCCATAGATATTGAAGGATGCGATGGTCGAGGTAAGGGTGACGAATAGCATCGTTGGCTTAATGGTCGGCAGCGTAATGTGAAAGAAGGTTTGCCATCTGTTGGCCCCATCCAATGAACCGGCTTCATATAATTCCTCCGATACCTCATTCAAGGCATTGGTGAAGATCACCATATTGAATCCTATCGTCCACCAGAGCGTAGCGATGATGATGGAAACCCAGGCCCAAGGGATATCCGTCAGCCAAGGGATCGCCGAAAGCCCTAACTTCTGGAGATATTGATTGATTAAGCCACTGTTCGTATCAAATATCCAAAGCCAGATGATGGCAACGATGGAAACGGATACAGAGTAGGGGATGAAATAAGCAGTTCGGAATAGACCTGTCAGTTTCTTTGGCAGGGCATTCAGCAGCAGTGCTAAACCAAGCCCGACGGCGACAAGTAATGGCACGCTGAAGAGGACGAACAAGAACGTGTTTTTCAGTCCCTCAAAAAATAAATTGTGCAGATAGGATTCAGAGTCAAAAATATTCAGGTAGTTTTTAAGCCCGACGAACTCTTTGACCGGATTCAGCAAATCCCAATCGTGCAAACTGATCCAGACCCCATATCCAATCGGTGCTATGAGAAAAACAGTAAACAAGATCAAGTACGGTAAGACAAATAAACTGGAAGTGGCTTTAGATTTCCACGATGTTCGCTGCATAGGTTTCTCTCCTTATTAATCTCTGCGGTCGATATAATAATAGGAGGAAGCAAGTGATATTCACCTGCCGCCCCCTTCAAGTCATTTATTCAAGATCTGGTCGGCTTTTTTCGTTGCATCATCCAACGCCTGTTTTGGATCTTTTTTCCCTAATAACGCCAGATTCACTTCAGCCCATAATGGATCTGAGATCTGGCCCCAGTTTGCAATTCTTGGGGCAAACTTGGCGTATTCGAACGAAGCGGCAACCTTAGGCTGTTGAACCATGCTTTTAAATTCTTCATTTTGTTCATAGATTGCCTTGGAAGCAGGGGCTTGACCTGATTTTGCCCATTCCAATGTGTTCTTGGCAGCGAATTTCAGGAAATCATTGATGGCGGCCAACTTTTCTTTATCTTTAACAGTAGCTGGTATGACAAAGTTATGACCATTTGCATATACCGCTTGTTTTTCCGTTCCTAATTGCGGCACTTCGGCAACCCCATAATTAATGCCTGCCTTGTCCCACTGCTCCATCATCCACGGTCCATTGAACTGCATCGCATTTTTGCCTTGAAGGAAAAGGTTCACTTCTCCATCTTGCTGAACATTGGCCGGGGACACCTTCTGCTTGTGGATAAGATCCGCCAGGAAGGTCAATGCCTCAACACCAGCCGGGCTATTGTAATCAGGCTTGCCATCCTTTAAGAATTCCCCGCCATTTTGATAGAAGATCGTCGGGTAAATGAACTGATTCGGCCAAAGAGTCGGCACGACATAGCCATATTGTCCCTTTGACTTGTCCGTTAACTTCTTCGCAAAACTGAGGAACTCCTCCCGATTCACCGGGGCTTTTTCAGGATCCAAACCAGCAGCCTTGAACAAGTCCTTGTTGTAATACAGAAGCAGGGGATGGATATCCAACGGGATTGCATATTGCTTTCCGTCCACTGTCCCGGCTCCCCAGGCCGTTTCGGAATAGTCCTCTTGTTTGATACCTGCAGATGCCACTGTCTCGCTAACATCTTTCACTAGATTCTTTTCCACATAGTTCGTTAGCTGATCGGTATGCATGATTAATAGATCAGGAGCATTTTTTTGACCGGAAAATGCTACATCGACCGTTTTATAATAATCCGATTGCGGAACGATTTGCATATTCACTTCATATTCAGACTGCGATTTATTATAATTCTCGACAATATTCTTCATTCTCGGGCCATCCGCACCAGAAAATGGTGTCCAAAATGTGATCTTTTTACCGTTGCCATCATCACCCGAGGTAGAAGCTTTATCTTCATTGGAACAAGCAGCCAAAGATCCTATCGCAAGCGCTGTTGCCAGGACAGCGCCGATTAGCTTTTTCTTTTTCATCTAGGTTAACTCCCCTTATGTTTATTTCGATCCACTTGAATACAATCATGAACGGATGACGTAAGACATCGTTCCCCTTCTATCAGCAACACACCTCCCGCTTTTGATGAATGCGCTTTCAAATACCGATAAAAAATTTTAAGTAAAATTTTTACTTAAAATAAATATATACTTGGACCTATTTGTTGTCAACGGTTTTTCCCACACCGAAAATAAAAATTCAGACAACTTTGAAAAAGGGCTGCCGTTACAATGAAGTCCGCTTGCCAATGCCAGAATTCGCCCGCCGCCATTGGCTGGCATATAAAAGACACTAAAAAAAGTAGTCCATCCAACACCTTAGCGATTGCGTGTTTTGGGCTACTTGATGTGGATATGACGAAAGGCCGAATCAATCATCGGCTAAGCGGTCAGTGGACGACAAAATGGATTCCACGCGTTTTACATAGGCTTTAGAATCATAGGAAGAATACAATTGGCTTGCAAGCCTGATTGGATCACCAAAGAAAAACCGTTCATATAACGTTTCTCTTGTACCAAATGAACTCATGCACATATCCCATGCCAAACGAAAAAGCTTAGTGCGATCTTCTGCATTTTTGGATGCGCCTTGCAAATATCGATCTAAATCTTTTCTGATCCCGGATCGGAAGGCATTTTCTGTTGGGGTCGTCATTAACCCGCTTGCACCTAGCAATTGAATGATTTCCGTAAACCTTGGATAAATTTTGGGAAACAAGTTACTGGCAATTTGAAGCGTCAATTGATCTGGCCTCATGTAACCCCATTCATCTACTTGCGCTTCCATTTCCGCTTTGAACAGCAAGGCTTTCATCGTCTCCAGGGCAACGATGATTTCGGTCGCTTTTTCTTGGACATGCTGGTATGCGCCAACATTTATCGTCTCGATGATGGATTGCACAATGCCTAGAATGAATTCAGTTTTAACGATCCGTCTGGCTACAACCTGATGCATGGTGAAAGCGGAAAATGAACTGGAAGTCATGAAGGTATTGGAGATTTCACTATTATCAAAATAAAATACCCGATCCCAGGGGACCAATACATGGTCAAAAACAACAATCGTATCCATTTCTTCAAATCTCGAACTCAAAGGATGATCGAATGCAGATTCCCCGCCAACAAAGGAATCCCTGCAGATGAATTTCAAGCCCTTGCTGTTGCTGGGAATGCTGAATGAAAAACCTTTATCCTTCCCCCCGAATCCTGCTGCCGACAAAACTAATATTTCATCCGTTATCCCGCCCTGTGTCGCCAATACCTTCGCACCGTTGATCACAATTCCCTCAGCATTTCTTTCGACGATTTTTGCTGCAATCGGCTCCTCCGCATTTTCAAAATGATAGTGGGCCCGATTTACCTGAGGATCAATAAATGTATGAGTGATCGATAAATCATTGTCGCGTGCATATTCATAGAAATTCGTTATATTTTCTGGATAACAATTCGCTTTGCCAGTCAATAAGCCTACAGAAGATGCAAATGCCATGATGACCGTATTCATATAATCCGGACTTCTGCCCATCATCCCATTGTTCAGCTTCGCCCAATCTTGAATCATGGTGCGCCTATTGACTAGATCATCGATTGTCTTTGGCTGTAAGTAGGACATTCCTACCGGTTTTCCCGTTAAGGGAGATAGATACGTCATTTTTTGTTTGACTCGTTCTTCAAGCTGGAAATCATATAATTTCCCTTGGCTTTTCATGACGCCCTTAAATGCAGGGTGCTCCGAAATCTTTCCCGTCACAAGATCTCCATCGAACCATACAGTCGTTTTTAGCCGGTCAATCCGATCAATATACTGATTTCCGTTTATAGCTGCCATTTTTCCGCCCCTTCCTTCGTGATATCATATTAAGCTGTATTTTTTTTTGTTACGGAAATTCGGGGTGATTCGGTGAAACTTTCATGATTGCAACATTCCCTCTCATGCTTGGTTTGGTATGCCCTTAAGCGAAACCCTTCCACACCCTTGATGTTTATCTGTCCTTTTTAACGGCTAAAGTATCCATACATCAAATCATATAAGGGGAGATTTTCTTGAATATATATGAACAGCAAAAAAACGGACAACCCGGTCAAACACAGCCAAGGCAGCCCGGCATCGAATCCGAGATGGATCCACTGCCGATTCAGCCGAAAGATTACAAAGGAAGCGATAAACTGAAGGACCGCGTCGCACTGATTACTGGCGGCGATAGCGGCATCGGGCGTGCGGTTGCGATGGCGTATGCAAAAGAAGGGGCCCATGTCGTGGTGAATTATTTGGATGAGCATAGTGATGCAGAGGAAACGAAGCAGCTGATTGAAGCTGAAGGCGTCCGCTGCCTCTTACTCCCAGGAGATGTATCGGAGGAAGCGACCTGCAAGGAATTGGTCAAAAAAACAGTCGACGAATTCGGCAAGCTGGATATCCTTGTGAATAACGCTGCGGTGCAATACCCGACGGAAAATATTGAGGATATCACGGACGAGCAATGGGACAAGACGTTCCGCACCAATATATATTCCGTATTCTACATGAGCAAGCATGCCGTCCCGCATATGAAGCAAGGTAATTCCGTCATTAACACGACCTCCATCAACCCGTACAGAGGACACGCTACATTGATGGATTATACGGCGACAAAAGGGGCAATCGTCGGCTTCACACGCAGTCTTGCCCAGAATGTGGCAAAGAAAGGGATCCGCGTCAATATGGTGGCCCCAGGCCCAATCTGGACTCCGCTCATACCGGCGACGTTCGACGAACAAAGCGTAGCGGAATTTGGCACGGAGGCACCGCTTGGCCGCCCTGGGCAGCCGGCAGATCACGCCGGGGCCTATGTACTGCTCGCATCTGATGAAGGAGCTTATATAACAGGACAGTGCATCCATATCAATGGCGGCATCACGATGTCTTCTTAAGAAGCCCCAAACGACCGCAAGCCTGATGCTTCCGGTCGTTTCTTTTTCCTAACACCAAACGATGATTCGATATGGCGTGGTTTGGGCAGGGATGCTTTTGGTGGCAGGTCCATAGATGACAATGAGATTTCGGTTTTCAGGAGATCTCGAAAAAGGTTGCCCATTTTGTAAAACGATTTGCGTGAACGGTGAAAGATTCAATCGCAATTGACCATCCCGGCTCTCCAATTGATCATTGAAATAATCCACTTTCACATTTTGATATGGACTATCCTTCACCATGATAAGTGCCCGATATTGCGGCGGGTAAATAAGAGGAACAGCCGCATTTTCATCATAATATCCAGTTACCCGATCACCTACCGACACCATTGCTTGGTCGACGAAGTACGTGCGGGGTGACACGACGAAATTCACGGATGTTCCCCTTTCTTCCACCGATACTAATTTATAGCAGCCCTCCCGCTCACCACTTTGTCCGGTTGGAAAATCACTGACCACGGTGACGATCCCATGAAACGGTTTAAAACTTATCATTACCCAATCCCTCCATTTAAACGTCCCAAAATGATATCCTTTTAATTTATGTGTAATGATTACCTATCGTTCATGATTGATTGCAACTTAATGGTATGAGTTGCTTTTAGATGCTCAAAATAAGAAAAGGAAAGCTGGAAACCAAGACCTGGGCATAAGATTTGGCAATAAAATTCAAAAAATATATTGAAATATCAATTTTATTTAGATATAATACGAAATGGTCTTAAATATTAGTTTGTCTACAATTTTTAGAAAATTTAATTATTTTTTAAAATAGTAAATTATGGTTAAATTCATGGAGGTTTTAATGTGTCTAATAAAGTGCCATCTTCATTCATAGTAGTGATCGGTTTCATGCTGTTCGCTTTGTTCTTTGGGGCAGGAAATTTAATCTTCCCGCCAATGCTTGGTCAATCGGCAGGAATGAATGTCTGGATTGCCAATGCCGGATTCCTGGTAACGGGAGTCGGACTGCCTTTACTCGGTGTAATGGCGCTTGGCTTTTCAGGAAAAGATGATTTACAGTCGCTAGCGAGTCGCGTGCATCCGGTGTTTGGAATTGTATTCACAACCGTTCTTTATTTAGCGATCGGGCCGCTTTTCGCAATACCACGAACAGGTAACGTATCCTTTGAAATCGGCGTGAAACCTTTCTTACCCGAAAATCCAGGACCACTACCTTTAATCATTTTCACCATCATCTTTTTCACAGTAACGTGTCTTCTTTCGCTCAATCCTGCGAAAATTGTCGAAATTGTGGGGAAAGTTTTGACACCGATCAAGTTAACGTTCATTGGAATTCTCGTAGTGGTCGCATTCGTTCATCCAATCGGGGACTTTCAAGCACCTGCCAGTAACTATACCATTCAACCATTTTTCAATGGATTCAAAGAAGGGTATTTAACGATGGACACACTTGCATCATTTGTTTTTGGTATCATCATCATTAATGCCATCAAAGCAAAAGGCGCCACAACAAAAAAACAAATCATGATCGTTTGCGGAAAAGCAACCGCTATTGCTGCCATCATCCTTGCAACGATTTATACGGCCCTTTCCTATATGGGAGCTTCCAGCGTAGAAAAGCTTGGACATCTCGACAACGGAGGAATCGTCTTGGCCAAAGTATCGGATTACTACTTTGGGTCATATGGCGGAATCTTACTCGGATTAATGATTACCGTAGCTTGTATAACGACAAGCGTAGGACTGATAACGTCTTGTTCGACATACTTCCATAAGCTGTTTCCAAACCTGCCTTACAAAACCATTGCGATCAGCTTATCGGTTTTCAGTGCAATAGTTGCCAATATCGGCCTGACACAGCTCATTGCCATTTCCGTACCTGTGATGACAGCCATTTACCCGTTGGCCATCGTGTTGATTTTCTTAACATTCTTCCATTCTCTATTCAAAGGGAAACCGGAAGTGTATCAAGGCAGCTTACTGCTGACCTTCATCGTCAGCTTATTTGATGGATTAAGCGGAGCTGGCATTCACATTTCATTCATCGATACTTTCTTTAATGCGATCCTTCCTTTATATGGGGCAGGACTAGGATGGATCATCCCGGCCATCGTAGGAGGAGTCGTCGGTTATGCCAGCAGCCTCATACGCCCGAGCCATAACCATCAAATCGACTAATTAAAAAAACAGCAAAATAATCTGTCCAGGATCCTGGACAGATTATTTTTGTTTTTATTCTTGTTTTGCTGCTGGCTAGATTTTTTTGCTGGGACGGATTCTCACCCGGTTCGGACGGATTATCGCGCGCTGGGACGATTTCTCTCTCCGCTCGGACGAATTATCTCCAGCTAGGTCGAATTCTCTCTCCGCTCGGACGGATTACCGCGCGCTGGGGCGATTTCTCTCGCGGGTTGGACGAATTATCTCCAGCTGGGGCGGATTCTCACGCGGGTTGGACGGATTATCTCCAGCTGGGGCGGATTCTCACCCAGTTCGGACGGATTCTCACCCGCTTCGGACGAATTCTCTCTCCGCTCGGACGGATTATCGCGCGCTGGGGCGAATTCTCACCCGCTTCGGACGAATTATCTCCAGCTGGGGCGGATTCTCTCTCCGCTCGGACGGATTCTCACCCGCTTCGGACGGATTCTCTCTCCGCTCGGACGAATTAACGCGCGCTGGGTGAATTCTCACCCGCTTCGGACGAATTCTCTCTCCGCTCGGACGGATTATCGCCAGTTTGATCCGTCGTTAGCTTTTTATTTCGTTCCGTAATTGTCTCAGTTGTTGAAAGATTTGTCCGCGGTGATGGGATTCGTGTTCAATCAAATGGTAAACGACCCATTCAGGTGTGACATCATATTTTTCAAGTATTCTTGGTTTACGCCAGTCATCCAGGTCCATTGTTTGGAAATATGAGAGGAAAACTTTGCGTACCCGGTTCAGGCGGTCCACGTGCTCTTCTACAGTTTGTCCCTCCACGTGGGTCAGGGAGCCATCCACTGAACGGCTGTCTGCCGGAAACAGCGCAAGTATTTCCGGGTCCCATTCCCTGACAAGCACTTCTTCGTATAACCAATCCGCCTCGACCAATGCAATGTGATAAAGCAGCGAGCCAATCGTTTGCCGTTCAGCCGACTTCGTATCGATCATAGCTTGGCTGACGCCGGTTAATTGGGATATGATGGTACGGCGTACATCTTCCAAACACCAGAGCCACCGCCCAATTTCTCCTTCATATCCCGGTAATGCAGTGATTCTTAATTCCCTTTTCTCCATTTCAATTACCTCCGCTTTCACGTACATTCTTGGCATCCAATACCAGGGCAGTGTGCTTCCATTCGTAAACCAAAAGCGTTAATGCTTCGCCGGCGATTTTGATGGGTTCCGACTTAATCACCTTCGCTCCAAATGCTTCATAAAAAAATCGGGATTTGTTTCCATCCAGCACTTCGACGAAAATCGAATGAAATCCCAGCTCCTCCAATTTCAAAAACAGTTTCTTCAGAAGCTTTTTGCCTATGCCCATTCCTTGAAATTCTTCGAGGATATATATGGCGGTTAAGTCACCGGAATCTGCAACCGGATTTTTTGCTCTTTTTCCGCCATTAATGAACCCGACAATCCTTCCATCGCCATTTTCTGCAACGTAAACGTGATTCCCTTCATTTGATATATTCTCTATCCATAAAGCCTTTCTTTTGTGGTAGGACAGTTTCGCTAAAAAATCGGTTGGAATGATATTTTTATAAGTCGTTCTCCAACTGTCTACATGCACGATCGCTATCCCTTCTGCATCGGCGACCGTTGCCTCCCTTATCAGCATATCGAACCCCCTCATCTGTATCCTTTATAGTGAAATTCGTTGAAGGACATGGGTATTCCTCTTTTCCTTCCTTATTCCATAACAAAACAAAAAGAGCAATCCTCAGATTGCCCTCTCGTTCGTTTATTCGCTTTTTGGCACTCGCTCTTAATTTCCCAAAAAAAGATTGGCTCTCATTCCCACAGATATACGCCTGCTTAGTAGATGATCCAGTTCCCGTTCTTGTTCAACCATTATCCGTTGCTCCAGTTTTTGAGCATATAGTGCATAACCGATCCCATGAGCCTGAAACATTGCTTTTTCCATTGCCGACGTGTACGTTAATTCGAGAAAATTGATGAAGAATCAATCCTTTCCAGTTTAAATTTCGTTTTCATCTTATCATTCCGCCCGATAACTGACAAAGTGACTCAGCCTTCATATTCATTGATAATCCAGATTCTCGGCCGCCTGTTCAGCTCCCGGAGCATGGAAACGCCGAATCTCTCTAATTTCCTCTATTTTCCTTTTTTTGTTTTGTGATGCATTGCTTATACAGGTATACAATGCAAAAACCCCCACTAACCACGGCTGTCGTTAATGGGGGGTGGATTTATTTATAAGACCCGAATATTTCCTCTGCCAATCTCCGGCCTGTTGGAGTAGCCGCAAGGCCTCCTTCTGCCGTCTCGCGAAGGGCGACTGGCATGGTCTGCCCAATTTTATACATCGCATCGATCACTTCGTCGCATGGAATACGGCTCGTTATGCCTGCCAGTGCCATGTCTGCTGCCGTTATCGCGTTAGATGCTCCCATCGCGTTACGTTTCACGCAAGGAACCTCAACTAAACCAGCCACGGGATCGCAAACAAGGCCAAGCATATTTTTCAATGTGATCGCCATCGCCTCTGCAGATTGACTAGGGGTACCGCCGGCTAGCTCCACAATCGCAGCTGCCGCCATTCCGCTTGCCGAACCGACTTCTGCTTGACAGCCTCCAGCTGCCCCTGAAATCGACGCGTTGTTCGCAACGACAAAACCGAACGCTGCCGAGGTGAAGAGAAATTCAATCATTTCTGCCCTCGTCGGATTCAATTTTTCCTTTACAGCAAATAAGGTACCGGGAACCACACCTGCAGACCCCGCAGTGGGAGTGGCACAAATCATGCCCATTGCTGCATTCACTTCGTTCGTGGCAACAGCCTTGCTGACGGCATCCAAGAGCAGATTGCCTGCGAGAGCCCTGCCCGTCTTCATATAATTTTGCAGCAGGACCGCATCTCCGCCAGTTAGGCCTGTAACGGATTGCACTCCCTTAAGTCCTCTTTCGACCGCTTGTTCCATGACCGTCAGATTCCTGTCCATTTTTTCAATGATTTGCTCCCTCGACAAGCCAGAGAACTCCATTTCTTGCAAAATCATGATCTCTGCGATTTTAACATTCTTACTTTCAGCAAGTTCAACCAACTCTGCTACATTCCGGAACATATCTCTACCTCCACATCTATACCAACATTCTTAAATTTTCTTTATTCCACCATTTTAATGACTTGCAAAACGTTTTCCAATCCCTCAAGCTCTTTCATGATTTCAAGCTTGATCTTCTGATCGACTTCAATCACCATGAGGGCCATCTGGCCTTTTTCTTTTCGTGAAACTTCCATATGGCCGATGTTAATTTCGTGATTCGCCAAAACGGTTGAAACGGAGGATATGATCCCGAATACATCGTTGTGCACAACCAGAATGGCTGGATTTTCGCCTGACAATTTAAGCTTAAATGTATTCAGCTCCGTTATTTCGATTGTACCCCCGCCTATGGAGATTCCAACAAGCTCCAGTTCCTTCTCTTCATCGAATAGCCTGATCTTGACTGTATTGGGATGATCCATCACCGTATCCTCGATTGTAAAGGTAACCTCCATGCCCGCTTCTTCCGCAATGGTTAAGGAGGAAGGAATCCTTTCATCATCGGTATCGAAATCCAATATCCCGCCAACGACAGCAACATCCGTGCCGTGTCCCCTGTAGGTTTTTGCAAAAGAACCGTACAAAGAAATGATGGCTTTATTAGGTTGCTTCCCGAATAATGTCCTTGCCACTCTGCCTATTCTGGCAGCTCCTGCTGTATGTGAACTGGAAGGTCCGATCATCACGGGACCGATTATATCAAATGCAGATCTGTATTTCATTGTGTACCGCTCCTTTTCTGGCACTAAACCGACATTGTTTATGCCGCTTTTTGTTCTTCATTCAAGCCTATATGGTGAAATGGACTGGCGGCGTATCGCGCTTCTGCCAAATTCTCCATTAAAGCCGAGCATCTATTAAGCTGTCGAAACGGACAACCTCTTCATTATATTAAAATATCTTTATTTTTCCTAGAAATGTAAACCCTTTCATTGCATATTTCATCTTACCATATATTAGACTGCATACCTAACAAAATTTCTTATTAAGAAAATAAAAATATTATTAAATATTTCAGTATTTTTACATAATTTAGTCTCTTATAGCGTTCTTCAAATTTTAAGGTTTCTGTAAGGTTGGCACTAAGATCAGGTAAGGTTCGTTGGGTATAGTGATCATTACAGAATAATTTTTTAAAGGAGAATGACATTGATCCCTTCCATATCACAAAAAGAAAGAATCATCTCATTGGACATTATCCGCGGCCTTGCTCTTTTTGGCATATTGCTTATTAATGTAGGTGCGTTCAAAACCATGATCGAAGGAGACCCCCTACCTGATTATAACGGCGTTAACGGCATCATCAGCACATTGATAGACATCATCGTGGAAAAGAAATTCTTTTCGATATTTTCTTTCCTATTTGGAGCAGGTTTGTATATTTTTGCTTCAAGAGCCGAAAGTCGCGGCGATAAACCTCGCTGGAGGATGGTGAGACGGTTACTGACCCTCTTCGTGTTAGGAATTCTTCACTTTTTCATCTTCTGGGGAACCATTTTGCCGGTATACTCAATTGTCGGGTTGCTTTTGATCCCCTTTTATCGTGCAAAGGTTTCCACACTGAAGAAGTGGTTAGGGGGCATGACCGTCATTTACATGGCATCCTTACTTACCAATATCCTTGTTCCATCTATAGCATCACCAATCCTGGAGTTTCTAACCAATGATGGTATTCTAATCTTCATCATGTTTTTAGCTGGTTTTTTAACCGCCAAAGCAAATTGGCTTGTTCGGATACAAGCATTATCAAAACAGCTTAAATGGATACAGCTCGGCACCTTTCCCGTGTTCATGATTTTATCCGGTTGGATCTGGAACACTTCGCAGCATGGTGATGATCATATCGATCTGCTTATCAAATTGGGTGCGATCCCAACTACGCTGTTTTACTTATCCACAATGTTCCTATTAGTTGAAAAAGAACGGATCGTGAAATGGCTGAAGCCGATTTCCCTTGTCGGACAAATGGCTTTCACCAATTATATCGCCCAAAGCATCATTGGTTCGGCTATCATCTTCCTTATCGGTCTCGAAGTCGTTTCACCACTTGATGTTGTATATATTGCCGTCTTGATTTATGGAATACAAATCATGTTCAGCATAATCTGGTTCAAGTTCTTCCCTATGGGTCCAATGGAAAAAGCTTGGAGGTATATGACTTATGGAAAGCAAATGAAGAGCAAATGAAAGCAACCCGGAAGGCCAAAATGGAGCAGCTGTACACATGCCAGCTGCTCCTTCTGCCTTTAAAATACTAGCTCGCCTTTTTTTCATCCTTCGAACTTACCCCACCCCAAATCTTGGACACCCACTCAGGATGATCAATGAATGGATTGCGGTTATGCTGCCACCCATAAATGACATCATTTCGATGGCTTTCGAAATCGTCGACTGGATCGAGATCATTCCATTTCAATAAAGTCGAAAGCTTTCCATGCAACGGCTTCGGATACGTATTGACCGTATCGGATAATTCCAAATCCAACTCCCCGTTTCCTTCATAACGGACGGCCATGTAAAACAGCATCCTGGCGATATCGCCTTTCACATGATCTGGCGGCTCCCATGAATCTGCATCGAACTTGCATTCACAGCCACTATACGATTGACCGCCCTCATCAAAATCGAGATGGCCCCGTTTGCCATTCACCGTCACATCGGCGGGACGGAGGTGATGAAGATCGGTCCCAGGGCCTTTGCTTGTTCCAAAATCACCGTGTGACTTTGCCCAGACATGTTCACGGTTCCATTGCCCAGCATTGCCGCCATTGGCGTTCTTGGCAATCGATTTTCCAGAGTAAAGCAGGATGACATTATTGCTGTTTTGCGGATCTTCATCCGTTTCCTTAAGGGCATTCCAAACTTGATCATAAGACACCATCGTATGCCCCTTGATGATGGAGTGCAGCACAGACTTCAATTCCGTCCCCGTTTTCCCTGCCGCCTTGTCGTAATACGCTTCAAGCGGAGGATCATCCGAGACGTTCAACGTGAAACGGGCAACTGCTTCCGACTGTTTGTCTTCGGCCTTGACTGCAACAATGGTTGTCCCCGCCTCATTTGTAGGGAGAGTTAAAGTGGAGCCGGCAACCGCACCAATCGTCGATGAAAATGTCAGTGGATCGCCATCGGGGTCTGTGAAATGTTCATCCAGATCGATCGTTACCTTAGTCCCGAGTTGCACATTAACGTTTTCCAAACGTTTCGTCACGACTGGCGCTTGATTTTCTTTAGTCCCAAAAAGGGGAAGCGATGGCTTCCCCTTTCGAATTGAAAAACTTGATATTCTTTGTGTCGACGCCTTCGGTTACTGTCCATTTCTGGACATTTTCAGCGCCGCGGATTTCTTTTACAAGAGCGTTATCGATGATGACTTCCTTCACTGCCATGCCGCCAAAATCAATGACTGCGCCTTCCTTATCCGGCTTGATCGTGACTGTCACATTTTTGAGGCCCAAGCCTTTGAATACTGCATAGGAACTCTTTAACAAGATGCCTTCATCAATTTTGGATGTTTCGTCCAAATCCACCAAAACACTAGGGGATGCAATCGTAAGTTTTTTTGTTTTAACGTTTTGCAGATGATACGTTTTATCTGGCGTAACCGGTTCAACTCCGCCTGACCCGGATAGAGCGGTTTGAATCAATACAGGATCATGGTCGCTTGCCCGTCCATGCACTTCCATGAAGGATGAGTTAATATGGACAATATCGACTTTCGTCGCAGCGGCCATATTATTCGAGACGAGAATATGGTCCAATACTTGGGAATTCCCTTGATAGGTGTATGAATACCGTTTCTCAAAAGGCACTTTCTCGATCATATTCGTTAAGTCTTTACCCTTTAATGTTTTAAGCGGTGCCGAAAATTCATAATCGTTGAAATCGCCAAGCAAGACGATATTCGCCTTGGCATCCTGTGCCTTAATATCACTGACAAATCCGTTGACGATGGAAGCAATCTTAAGCCTTTGCGTCTCACTTGAAAGCACAGGAGGCTGATTCTTTCCGAATAATGGCTGGTCGCCTCCCTTTGAATTGAAGTGATTGGCGACTACCACTACACTTTCGCCTTTGAATTCGAATTGAGCGGCCAACGGCTTCCGGCTTGAAGCGAAGGCAGGATCAGCAGGCTCGATCCGTCCAGGGTTCAAGGTAAGCTTTCCATCCTTGAAGGCTACCGACTGCGTCGCCGTCCCTTTCGTTCCCTCCGTTAACTTGACACGGTCGGCATTATATAAGAAGCCGACACGGATATTCCCGCCTGGCGCTCCGCCATCGCGTTTATTTTCTGGAGCGATATCGATGAATTGATAGTCCGGTCCGCCCAATGCTTTGATTTTGTCCGTTAGCTTCTTGGCACTTTGTGCAGAATCCGTTGTCCCGCTGTCCGTTTCCCCATCATTATCCTGCATCTCGGTAACGCCGATGATATCCGGCTGCTTAAGATTTGTAATGATGGATGTTGCGATCGTTTCCACTTTCGCGTTAGCCGTTTGCGTCGAGAAATTCTCGATATTATAGGAAGCAATCGATAATTTATCGGAAGCCTTCTCTAGCACTGTCACTTCCCGGGCCGTGCCGCCATCCTTTAATGTCGGCAGCTGATTTTTATCCGTCAGCACCCGGTAGTTGCTGAATCCATAACTGAGTACACCCGTAACCGATCCTTCAAAGGAATCACCGGTTTTGGCCACGAATTTTTCATCATCTATATCCAAGATGATCCGTTCAGGATTGAAGTCCGTTTCCGTAATTTTCACGCCTCCAACAGCAGTCGTCGTTTCCATATTCCCAGGAACCACGACCAATTCACCATAGTCTTGTGGCGCAACCACTTTTGGGTTGGATACTTGGACGAGCATACCCTCCAAGCTCTCATAGAAATCAATGCCATCTTCGCCTGGATTGAAATCTGTCAATCTATCATCATCTATGTTTTCCGCAGGCGGAGTGACGTCTTTGCCGATGACGATCGGTTTCGGTACAGTCACTGTGCCGAGCTTTTCCACGGTCGTGTTCGTCAATTCCGTTGTTGGCAAATCTGTCGTTTTCATCTCGGCATACCCCTCGATATACCATTCAACGACCTTACCTGCCACCTTGATATGATCTCCCGCTTTCAGACCATGCGCTTTATTGTATACAAGAATTCCCTCCGAAGTCGTTACGTCCTGATCCGGATTCGGATCCTGCATGTAGAAGTTATTCGCATCTTTTACATACGTGACGACACCCTCGACACCAGAGACGAGTTGATTCTCGTACGATGAATAATGATCCATCCCCTGGATGTCACGGATTTTCACTTCATTGGTTTTCGTGACGGTATAGGCAAATGAGAAAACCTCAGACGTTTTGTCGTTAACAGCCATTGCCTTTATGACCGTATCTTTCGTCAAGATGATGGGCTCTGTGTAAAGCGTGCTTGCTGAAGTCGGTTCTGATCCATCGAGCGTATAATGAATCTTCGCATCTTTCCAGCCGGTATTAAGTGTTACCTTCGTATGTTCACTCACCGTTCCAGGGAAAATATCCGTGTAAACGGCCGGTTTGTTGATTAGTTCATAATCTTCAAGGCCACGCGGCTTCAGTTGGTATGTGTCATTGAATTGTGAGGCGATTCCGGTAACGGAAATGACATCGCCGTCTTTAAAGCTTTTCAGGAAATCGTCATAAGTCGAACCGTTGCGGTTATCATGACGGACAATCACCGTGTTTCCTTTGGCATCCTTCGCCACAAATTCGAATGTTCCGTATGTTCCCGATGCAGCCAATCCTGTAATGGTCACGTTTTCAAGGGAGACCAGCTCCCCTTGTGTGTCACCATTGACGCCAGTTGCGTCCAGCTTTTGGATACTCGGAAGCTCATTCCCGGAAGAAATGACATCCAAGGAAGTCGGCTGCATTTGCAATTCCTTGTTATAAGCAGAAACCTTGCCAATTAAACGAACCTTATCCCCTTGCTTTACATCCTTAGGCCATGAAGAACCATACACATATAGCCCAGCGGTCTCATCTTGGATATAAAAGCCTTTACCACCCCAATATCCCAGCCCTGTGGTCACCACGCCATCCACCTGCACAACATCTTCGGTATTCGTGCGGGCCTCGGCAATGGAATCCAGAACCTTCACATCAGGCTGTTCAGGAGAAGTTCCTCCATCCGTGATGATGGTGTATGCGGTCGGCGATTTCAGACCAGGTACGGAAAAATATTTTTCCAATTTCCCGGTAATCGACACTTGTGCCTTCAACAATTCCGGATGATCGACTAGATTCAATGCCGTGCGGATGCTTCCGGCTGGAAGCTGTACGGGCATGATTTTCTTTACATCCGTTTCATCCCGGCTGTCCGCTATCCCAATATTCGTCCCTTCAGTAAAAGGCGATGCCTGCTGATAGCTCGTCCCGCTTTTTGCGACGCCGACAATGTATCCCTTCACAGTTGCCGTCCCGCTGTTATTGGTAATGGCTTCCGCCACCGTTATCGTCGTCCCTTCCGCGTTTGCAACGGCTGCGTATGGCAAAACCGTTGATAGCACAAACAATATGGCAAGGAAAAGCTTGCTCATCCCACTCTTCTTCAAGATCTCAACCCCTCCGACTTTTTACGTATATCTGTTTCATGCGAATTAAAAAATGATTTCGCCCTTCACGGTGATGCCGTTCATGTTCACGTTTTTACCTTGAACAACTGCTACGTCCAGATCGCCCTCGACCGTAACATTCGAAAAAGTGAAGTCATCCGCAGGAGTACCCGTCAATGTAAGATTGCCTTTAACTTCCGCATCCTTCAAAGAGTCGATATCCGTAATGTCCACAACCACATCGCCGTTATGGGTCTTCGGTGCATCAGCACTTCCCCCAAAGTCCTTAGCAGAAACTACGGTTGGATCAGCAGGGTTTCCAGCCACGTCTTTAATCCGTCCTTCAATGCTTGGAGAGATGGTTTTCAGTCCGCTTACATAATCGCGTAAATTTTCCCAATCGGCGAGCCCGATATCCGTCACCCGTCCTTCTTCATAAGCCTTCTTGAAAACGGTGAAGCCATCTCCGCCCTTGGCTGTAAAAGCATTGGTCGCCACGACATATTGCTTCGCTGACTCCAATTCGGAGTATGTTCCATCTTGGCCCAATACCTCCACCTTGTTCACACGGCTGCCTGCCGGCTTCGAGCTGTCGTAGCTGAATTTCATTCCGGCTACATGGAGGAAACCGCCATTTTCCTTAGGTGCAAGGCTGACACTATGCTCTAATGCCTCCGTGATTTCCACACCAGTCAGCTTCATCGTCGCCAGCGTATTGCCAAATGGTAAAACGGTCAGGATTTCCCCTAGCGTGATTTCGCCTTGATCGATGCCGGCCCGGATCCCTCCGCCATTTTGGAACGCGATGACTGCAGCATTATTGAATTCTTTCGCTTTGCTAAGCATTCCATCCGTAATCAAGTTACCTAGTTCCGTTTCATTTTTACGTACACTCGGCTTCGTTTCGACGCCTCCATCACGAGGGGTTTCCAAAGCATTCACGGCGGTTGCCCCAGTCTTCGTTTCCTTCAGCTCCTTAATCTTCGAGGAGTATGTTTCCAGCACTTTAGCCGCTTCGGCATCTTCCTGCTTATCGGCAAGCTTGATCAGCTGTCCGGCCTGCCCGACAATCTTGCCGTCCTTATCGAAGTTCACATCGACCGTTCCCAAAAAGTCACTATACTGATAGCCCTGAACGATGACAGTAGGCTCCTTTTCGTTCCCTTTTGCATCCTTGTCGATAACGACTGGGTTATCCAATTGCGTATGGCTATGGCCGCCCACGATCACATCGATCCCTTTGACGCTTGCGGCCAATGTTAGATCATTGTCGTAAGCTGCATTGTCGTCATAGCCAATATGGGAGATGGCGACGATCTTATTCACACCCATGCCCTCGAATGCCTTGACCGCTTTTTCGGCTTCTTCGAGATAGTTTTCGAACTGGATGCTTCCAGGACTTGAAATATCTTTCGTTTCTTCCGTCGTAAGCCCGAAGAACCCGACCTTTTGACCGTCCACTTCCTTCACGATACCATTGTAAATCTTCCCTTGCTCCGGTTTACTAGAAATCAAGTCAGAGAAGAGTCCCTTAAACTTATTATCTTTGGAGAAATCCACATTCGAACTGACAAATGGGAATTGTGCCCCTTTGACGAAATCGGCCAAAGCTTGATGTCCTTCTGCACTTGAACCCAAGTCAAATTCGTGATTTCCAAAGGTCATGATGTCATATTTCATGAGATTCATGAATTGAAGATCTGCTTGTCCCTTGAATTCATTGAAATAGAGAGTTCCCGAAAATACGTCCCCAGCATCTACCAACAACGCTTGCGGTTTTTCTTGACGCACTTCCTTAACGGCCGTCACCCTTTTGGCCACATTGTCCAAGTGGGCATGCGTGTCATTCGTGTGCATCAAGGAAAGCGTGATCGCCTTCGGCTTTAAAGCCTCTTCGGCAGCCGCAACCTTTTTATCCGCCAGGGTGATCTTCGCCTCGAATTCCTTGCGATCGGCATCCTTGATTCCACTTAAATTGATGGCGGCCTTGGCTTTTTTAGCCGCATCTATCTGTTCTTTCGTTTTGAGCTCCCCGTTGGCAAGAGTTACATAGGCATTCACTTTTTTGGCGACTTCCTTTTTCTTTTCTGCATATACCGCAGCATCATACTTAGCGGTTACTTCTTTTACGTAAGCATGGATGCCCTTGCCGAGCTTCGATGTTTTACTGACCTTTTTCAGCTGTGCCGAAACGGTTTTCATCCGTTGGTCTGCCGTTTTTAAATCGCCTTTTTTCACCCAGTACTCAGCTTTTTCATAGTAAAACGGCACTTTAAGGTCACCATTCAAAGCCGTTTTTGCCGACTTTGTGAATTTATCGTATAAAAGCTTTTCGATCTTCGCACCGTACACCGTATCTTTTATGGCCTTGTCTGCCTTTTTCACGGCTTTATCAAGTGCGTTGTATTGATCCCTGATATCATTGGATTTCTTGGCAATGACCGAGTTCGTAAAGGAATTGATCGTCTTATCATGAGCCGCTTTCGCTTTTTCAGCGTCTTTATATCCTTTTACATAGCCCTCTGATCGGGTGATATATTTATCATAAGCTTCGATTTCTTTGTATTTGGCTTCTTTTTCTTTTTTGCTTAATAGTGATTTTTTGATTGAAGAGTTGATGTCTTTTTTAGCTTGCTTGGCTGACTTGATTTGTTTCTCGACAGTGGACACGGAAGCGAGTTTAGAAGAGTAGAAATAGGTATCGAATGGTTTTTTGATGGTGGCCTTAGCTGCTTTTATTTTTGCATTCAGGCTAGTGGCGGCGTCTGATGGTGCCGGTGCTACTGCCACGATCGTTGTCGCAGCCATAATCGCAGCAGATGCGATTTTCACGATTTTCTTTTTCCCCATTAGAGTATATCCTCCCATAAGTTCTATACTGACATAATAATTTGTTAACACGGCCCTTGAATTGGCACGCTTTTCAAAAAATTACATCTGAAAAAACTTCATCTTTTACACAAATCCCCCTACTTTTTTCCTGTAAAGATTCGTGTATATCCTATATTACAACAAAATAATCCAATTTTAAAACAAATTTACAATATCACACGAAATATTAACAGAATATTATCATTACTTTTAATTCATAATACCTATTTTTCGGTTGAAGTTATCCCAATAAAATTATTAAACAGGATAATAGTATGAAGATTGATTCAATTGACCGTTGGACTTTATCCCTGAATTCGCAAATAATCGACATGATGAATTTCTGCTTGGCGTTCTATTGACCCGCTTTTTAATGGGGGATCAACGGTGGAAGGGCTACTTCTAAAGCGACAGAATTGAAAAGTTGGTTTTTCAATGAGTTTTACTTTTGTCATGTGGATGGTGGCTGGATCTGGATTTTGGTTTTACTTAAAGAACTAAAGAGGGGGCTGTAAGAACCCTTTGTTAAATGAAGGATTGTAATTGGTTCGGCTCAGCGGTACAACCGTGCAAGGCCCGCGGATACAACCGACCTTTCATTATCAATGTGAATCTAGTCATTTGCAGCGATAAGATCTTTTTTTTATAATAACACAAACGGAACAAGTGTTCTAGTATAAATGTGTTAAATAATGACACTTTTTTAAAAAAATAGCTTTTGGAAAATCTCCATGAGCACCGATCCCTTGATCAGGTGCGGCTAGGTTCAATGAGGGTTTAGCTTCACCCCCTGTCACAAGCACTGTTATTTCCATGGAGGTGACTGGGTTCCCCTGATATGTATTGTAAATATAAAATGGATATTTATGTTAAAATTAATGATGATGAACTTTCAATGAAACGATTTGCCTCGATATGTAGAGTGTAAGGACATTGAAAGGAAATGGGGTGGCTATCATAAAGAAAATTCTTAGTTTATTGTTTTTATTTGCATTGTTTAATGGTGTAGTTGCTTGTAGCAAGGATGCGCTGAAGGAGGGGATACCTATTAATGAGGGGGAAAAGGTCAGTCTGGAAGATGCAGAAAAATTATTTAAAGGGTATAGTACAGAGCTATATACCATTAAAGATGCATCCGATCCCCCTACTTTTGATGAAATTGCAAAAAATATGAAAGTATTTTTAACAGACGAACAATATAAGGCGGAGATCGATAACCGTAAATATCAAATACCGGAATTGGTATCCAAGCAGCTTAACAAAAGTATTGAAGTACAAGATGTGACCCTTGAAGAACAAAGCAAAAATGATGATGGCACGATAGATTACTTTTATACAACGAAATTTAAGGTTTATGACGGGAACTCAGCTAAGGTTTATGAGAAGGAAGGAGAATTAACCATATCCATTACAAACAAGGGCTTAAAAATCGACCGTGAATGGAGCAGAGGCGTGAAAATTGACGGTTTAGACGGTGGTCTATAATAAGGGCTTACCGAACCAACGATTGTTTAGAGAAGAAATGAGAGCTGAATACGTGAGCTTAGGGGTGTAACCTTTTCCAAGTTCATTTTCAGTGTTCGCCTTTTTTACTTAGAGGGGTGTAATTCTATTTGCGGATCCCATACCATCATGAAGCTACCTCTCCCTTTCTCCTAGAAATGCTGTTTGTTAAGAAGGAGTGTAAAATCGTGGGACTGTTATGCCCTAATTCCATGAAAATGGCCACCAGTTGGCAGCCACTTAAATTTAGATCATTACTCATGTGACAGCCTTGATAATGTGAATTCCATTCTTCCATTCACTCATTCTTTATGAACTCTTTTTCCAAACGATTATTTACGTTGCTATAAAAGTCGGGTAATTCTACTAGTGCATTTCGGAAGGTTAATAAGATCATATCGATTCCAATCGCCTGGAGTTCCTCTATTTTTCTTGCAACCGATTCGTAGCTGCCGATTAAACCTGTCCTGAATCCCTCATTATTAGCTACAAAGTCACTGATGGCAGAGGCGTTTCTCCACATTCCTTTTGTATGTGTACGTTTTTTTTGTTGCGCTATTGCCGTAGCATCTGCATGTTCTATAATATACTGATATTCACTTGCTGCCTCCTCTTCCGATTCTCTGGCGATGACGAAAGCATTTACGGCAAATTTCACGTTTCGGCCGTGCTTTTGTGCTACAGCATTCACATAATCCATTTGTTCCTTCAGCTCTTCTATGGAGGCACCGTTCATAAAGTAATGATCGGAAAATTCCCCGGCCATCTCTTGGGAATCCCGGGAATTGCCGCCTTGATAGATGGCTGGATATGGTTTTTGAATGGGCTTCGGTGCCAGTACGGCATTCTTTATTTGGTAGTAGTGTCCTTGAAAAGAAAAATTATCAGTCGTCCACAACCCCTTTAAAACTTCTAAGTATTCCTTTGAACGTTTATACCGATCTTCATGCTTGATCCATTCGATTCCAAACATTTCTTGTTCTTCCTTGAACCAGCCGCTGACCAAATTAATGTGAAATCTGCCATTTGAAATGATATCTATGGTTGAGCCTACTTTTGCAAGAGTTGCGGGATGAATGAACCCTGGCAGAACTGCCGCAATAAAATGAACGTTTTTCGTTTCCCCCGCCAAAGCAGTAATGACGGATAAAGGATCCAGCTGGCCTCGATCCGTCTCGCCTCCTCCAATACTGCCGACATAGCGAATGGCATATAGGATGGAATCGACTTGTAGCTCGTCCGCCAGTTTTGCGAGTTTGCGATTGTATTCCATGCTTCCATCCGTGTTTTGCTGAACATTTGCCCGCAAGAAGCCACCAGATAAATTAGCACCCCAGATTGAAAATTTCATATCCTTCCCCCTAACGTTTATGGAACATACTGCTCATAATACCTTTTCCGCAAACAATGGGCGCACTGCCCGCCCGAATCTTTCTGCCTCCTCTAAATGGGGAAAACCGGATAAGATGAAATGTGTGACGCCAATATCGATATATTCCTGAAGACCTTCCCTAACTTGTTCAGGCGTTCCAACAATGGCAGTTCCGGCTCCTTTCCTTATTTTCCCGATTCCAGACCAGCCATATCTACCAAAGCGCTCACTATTCCTCGTCAATTCATTCATCCGTTTTTGGGCCACTGAATCCGTCGTTTCGTGGTAATGATTCATCCTTTTCAGCGCTTCCCCATCAGCCTTGCTTATTATTTTTGTGGCTGCCTCCCATGCTTCACCCTCCTCATCCCGAACGACGACATGAATCCTGACACCATATTCCAATTGCCTTCCGTACTTCTTTGCTCTTTGTTCGACATCATGGATTTGTTTCTCGATTTGCGCTGCTGGTTCGCCCCATTGTAAATAAACATTCGCGGATTTCGCTGCAATTTCCTTTGCTGCATTCGATGAACCGCCAAAATAAATCGGAATATTCGGACTTTGGTATATGCTCGGGTTCAAAACTCCATCGCTGATCGTGAAATGTTCACCTATATGATTCACTTTCTCTTCCGTCCATGCTTTTTGTACGACTTCAAGGAATTCGCCTGTTCTGGCATATCGCTCTTCATGCTCAACGAAGTCACCATCCTGACCCAATTCCTTTGCCGAACCTCCAGTCACAACATTAACTAGGATTCTCCCTTTCGAGAATTGATCAAGGGTCGAGGCCATTTTCGCCGCAACCGTCGGGGCAATGAATCCTGGACGGAATGCGATTAATGGCTTGATCGTTCTCGTATGATGAATGATCGCCGAACCAACTATCCATGAGTCCAGGTAAGGAATGCCCGTAGGAATTAAGATCCCTTCAAAACCAGCCTTTTCAGCTGTTTTCGCAACACTTATTATATAATCCAAAGTAGGCTTTCTCTCTGGCTCGCTCAATCCCAAGTATTCGCCATCGCCATTAGTGGGAACATACCAGTAAAAATGCACGGACATTATAGGACCTCCTTATTTTAAAACCTCATACGCATAATCAATGAGCTTCTCCTTATTTGCATAATTATTGTATTGGGCTGCATACGTTCTTACAGGATCGCCTGAATAAAACCTCTCATATAATTCATGTCTTGATGCAAGCGGACTCCCCAATAGATCCCATGTCAATTTCATTAGCCGTGTCCGAGCTTCAGCCGTCGTCCCTGTACCTTGGTAGTATTCTTTTAATAAGGGACCTATGGGACCTTCCAATTCTTTTATGCTGGAGGGTACCTGTAATAGCCCCCCTGCACCAATCTGCTGGATGATTTCCAGCGCCCGTGGGTAGAACCTAGTTCCCAAATTCCTTGCTGTCGTTAAGAAATCTTGATTAGGAAGCAGGATGCCGTTATATATTTTTGCTTTATTTTCTGAAGCGAGCAGTAAGGCTTTAATGGTTTCCAGCTGGATGATCAATTCTGCAAGCTTCTCTTTGACATGCAAGAATTGTGTTGCCCCGGCCGTTTCCGCCAATTCGTTCCCGATCGCAACGACACTTTCCAGTTTGCTGACGAGTCTCACGACTGTTTGATGCTGGCTAAGCAGGGCTGAAGGAACGTCACAACGAAGCTTCCAGGCAAATTCAGGATCCTCATGAACGAGCACTCGCTCCCAAGGAATGAATACATCATCAAAAATCAAGACGGCGTCCATTTCGTCAAAGCGTGCACTTATCGGATGATCCTCCTCCCTTTCATCAGCAAATGACTCCCGGCAAACGATATGCAAGCCATTTGCATGAACAGGCACAAAGAATACATTGGCAAATTCACGTTCATTTTCGCCTCTTTTGTGATAGGAAAAGATTAATAGTTCATCGACATATGGAGCCGCTGTAGCAATCATTTTTGCACCGCGAACATAGATTCCTTCACGATCCTTACGGGTGATATGTAATATTCCCGGTTTCTTTTCCCCTGATGTCTTCGAGCGATCCTTTTGTGGATCATGCCCTGCCACCGTCGACAATAAATCGAGATTACGAGATTGCTGGTAATAGCTTTCTATTTTTTCGGAAAAGCCGGGATGGGCCTCCTCATATTCTGAACGGTTTGCAAACCAGCCAGTAAAAAGGGAACGGGAATATTCAGATAGACGGCTCATCACGCCAAATGTTTGATCAGCCCAATATTGATAGGCCAAACGCTTTCTTTCCAGATCTTCGTGTGTTCTTGGAACAAGAAAGGACAGGTTTGCATCCACCCCGTCTTCGGTTTTGTATGTAAGCAAGGATTTACTGTCTGCTTTTGTTTGTAAATCGAGCAATGACTGTATTGTATGGACCGTTCCTTTAAATGCAGGATGCTCGTCCAAGTTTTTGACGATATCCCCATCTAACCAAATGGTTCTCCCATCATTGAGTCGTTGAAGATACCGATTGCTTTCGATCATCGCGATTCCCCTTTCCATTTACCCCCTCCAAGAAACGGTGGAGCTTTCGTTTTAATGGCTCTTTATCATACGTTTCATATTGTAAAGCGAAAGTTCGAATGGGATCCCCTGTATATAGCCTTTCATACAAATCATGCCTCGATCCGAGTGTACTTCCGATCAGTTCCCAGCCTATTTGAAATAAAGAGGTTTTAGTGGCGGCATCAACATTTGCTCCTCTGTAATACTTTTCCAACAGTGGAATGAGCTCGTTGCTGTCCTCAATTGCTGTTGAAGGAAGCTGGATGAATCCGCCCGCCCCGATTTGTTTTAAAATTTCGATCGCTCTTGGATAATGGCGGGTTCCAAGATTTCGCGCCGTTTGCAGAGGGACGAGCGCTGGTTGATAAACGCCCGTCTCGTTCAGTCCACCTTGTACCTCTGATGCAATAAGCAGCGCCTCAATACTGTCGATTTGGGTATACAATTCTCCGAGCTTTTCTTTCACATGCAAGAATTGATCAACACCGATCGATTGAGCGATTGCCGTGGCCACCCCCGTTACGAACTGAAGCTTGGTCAGCAAGCGGACGACCGTCTGGTGATGGGCGAGAACGTTCAATTGCTGATGCCGCTGAGCTTCATACACGCCTTCTACGGATCCCCTGATCAATACTCGATCCCATGGAATCAGCACATCATCAAATAGTAAAACAGCGTCCATTTCATCAAATTGTGCACTTAATGGATGTTTCTTTCGATCACTCGAGGCAAAGGATTCACGACAAACAATTTGCAGACCAGGTAAATTCAAAGGGATGATGCACATATTCGCATGCTCCGTTTTATCGGGGGTCAGCTTCTGATGCGGCATGATGATGACATCATGTGCATACGGGGAAGCCGTAGCAATCATTTTCGCCCCTCTGACCACGATCCCCTCCTCTGTTTCCCTTATGACTTTCAATAAAGCATCTTCCTGTTCCTCACTCGGTTTTGACCGATCGATCTGTGGATCAAGAATCGCTTGGATCACAATACGCCGTTCATCCCTAGCCTGTTCATAGTAGGCAGTGATTTTATCTGAAAACCCTGAATCATATTGGTTAAAGAAGTCCTTATCGATGAAATAGCCTGTAACCATCGAATTTGCATAATCGGATAATCGGCTCATCACGCCGTAAGTCTTACGCGACCATAATTCAAAAGCCTTCCTTCTTGAAACCAGATCATCCATATCTTTAGGAATGAGAAAGGATTTATGAACAAATTCCTTTGTTTTTGGACTTTCATATCCGACGATCCTTTGTTCCTCAGGTGAATCCAGCATATCCAACAAATGCGTTAATGTGTCTAAGGTGCCTGTGAAAGCCTGATGGGCATATAAATCCTCTATTTTCTTTCCATCAAGCCAAACATTTCTTCCATCCTTCAAACTTTCGACAAGCCGGCTTCTTGGATTCATCACGTGCCCAACTCCTCCCTGGATAACACAAAAGCCCTTGAAGGAGGATGAAACTGACTCCTAACAAGGGCTCTCGGTTGTCCGATAAGCTATCATTTTATGTTTACTATCATAATCCGATTAAATTAAGTGGTCAAGTACGAATTAACTTTCCGCCAGTAAAATAACACTTGATAAATATTCCACAATCTTGTTATAGTTTAATTATTCCAATTGGAGAACTATACTATGAAGGCCTACCGGATAACCGGCGGCATGAACAAACCTTGTTCATGCTTTTTTTTATTCCCAAAAACAGAAAAGAGGTATTCTGCATGAGAAATTCGATTTTGTTTATCATCATGTCCGCTTTATTCGCGGTGTTGCTTTCAGCTTGCACCAGTGGCAACGGCAGTGAAAAAGCCGCAAGCCAAGAAAAGAAAGAAATTGTTTTCGGCTTCACTCCAGGTCCGTATAGTGACCAAGTGAAAAAAGGCATAGAGCCCCATTTGAAAAATAAAGGGTACTCACTTAAATATGTGGAAATCAGTGATCCGAACCAACCAAACTTTGCCTTGGCGGAAGGCTCGATCGATGTGAATGTATTTCAGCATACCGCTTTTTTCAAGAATTTCATCCATGAAAATAAACTGGAGCTTTCCGAAACCATCAAAGTCCCAACAGCTCCGATGGGATTATATTCCGATAAGTATGACAGCAAGGATGAATTGAAGGACGGACAAAAAGTGGCCATCCCCAATGACCCCGCTAACGTGGCGCGAGCATTACGAATGCTTGAACAAATAGGGTGGCTTGAATTGAAAAAAGGATATGATCCCCTGACCGTATCAAAAAAAGATATCGTCGCTCAAAAAGTCAAGTTTTCATTTGTCGAGGTCGAACAGGCGCAAGTGCCCCGGATCTTGCCTGATGTAGATTATGCAGTAGCCAATGGCTATACCATCTTGGTATCCGACCGTAAATTATCTTCTGCTCTTTATTTAGAGGATCCTCCATTCGAATATCAAAATTTTGTTGCTGTAAGGACCGAAGATAAAGACAAACCATTCGTGAAGGATATCATTGAAGCCTACCACTCCCCCGAATTTCAAAAAGCAATTGAAAGCAATAAAGAATTTGAAGGATTTCACCGACCTGATTATTTTAAATGAATGGTTTATAACATGAAAATGAGGAGGTCCTTGAATGATTACATTCAATAATGTATGTAAAACCTTTTCCGTAAAAAACGAATCATTCACCGCCGTTTCCCATGTGAATCTTGAAATTAAGGAGAAAGAAATATATGGGATCATTGGCTTTAGCGGTGCGGGAAAATCGACTTTGCTGCGTATGGGCAACTTACTAGAAAAGCCTACGGAAGGTACGATTACGATAAACGATTCAATCCTTAGCGAGTTATCTGGCAAACAACTTCGCGAAGCACGTAATAAAATCGGGATGGTTTTCCAGCACTTCAACCTGCTGGCTAACCGAACGGTACAAGGAAATGTCAGCCTGGCTTTGGAGCTTGCCAATGTCCCCAAACATGAGCGGCCCAAAATAATAGCCGAGTCCCTGAAAATCGTTGATTTATCCGATAAAGCCAACCATTATCCTGCACAGCTTTCGGGCGGACAAAAGCAAAGAGTGGCGATTGCCCGTGCCATAAGCACAAGACCCATTGTATTGCTTTGTGATGAGCCGACCTCTTCACTGGATCCGCAAACCACCCAATCCATCCTTGCCTATCTGAAAAAAATAAACGAAGCTTATGGCGTGACCATCCTGATCGTCACTCATGAAATGGATGTTATTCGTAGATTGGCAAACAGGGTCGCCGTCATGGAAAATGGACAAATCATCGAGGAATTGGACTTAGCGGATCATCAAACGATACCCACAACAAAAATCGGTAAAATTCTCATACAACACGAACTTGAAGAGGTGAAAGTAAGTGTTCGATAACATCATTTCCTTACTCCCTGAAATTTACTTAGGTATTGGCCAAACATTTTTAATGGTCGGAATAGCGATATCAGCAGCTATCTTATTGGGACTTCCCATCGGTCTCCTTACATTTTTAACTTCGAAGGAACAATTACTTGAACATACGATCTTGAATAACATATTGAATGCACTGATCAACACGGTCCGTTCCTTCCCATTCATCATCTTGCTCATCGCTCTTATTCCTTTTACAAGAACAATTTTGGGAACATCGGTAGGTCCGCTCGCCGCTTCCATTCCTCTATCGATAGCGGCCATTCCTTTTTTGGCCCGACTTGTGGAACAATCTTTACGCGAGGTGCCAAAAGGAACGATCGAGGCTGCCGTAGCGATGGGAGGAACAAGCATCCAGATCATCATCAAAGTTTTATTAGTAGAGGCGCGTTCCGGTCTCTTATTAGGCCTCACCGTTACTGCCGTTTCGTTCATTTCTTACTCAGCTATCGCCGGAGTTGTAGGCGGCGGGGGGATTGGCGACTTGGCCATTCGTTATGGATACTATCGTTTCCAAACAGACATCATGATAACGACCGTACTTCTTCTGATCATCATCGTTCAATCCGTCCAATTCATCGGGAACTATCTATCTGCCAAACTTGATAAAAGATGATTGAAATCATGGCCTTTCATGTATGAACCGAAAGGCCTTTTTTAACTGCTCAATCATGCTATCTTAAAAACCCGCTTAACTCCTTAAGTAGGTCAAATCATCGTGCATCCGCCATATAAATCCATACCCTCGAGCTGTCCTTTCTTTCAACGAAAAAAAAGCCCTCCCATCGTTGAACGATTAATGTCTCCCAATCGATTGCCTATCATTTTGCCTGTTCGCAGTTGTTATTAATCTTAATCCTCTTCAAAGCATTCTAATCCTCACAGTAAATCAATCATATACAAAAGAAAACGATAAGTAAAATGATAAAATATAAAAACAAATGAAAGTTTTCATTGAAAAATCAATTTCATTTGTAATAAACTGAAAACAGGTAACTCAGCATTCAATAATGAAAACGTTATCAAAAATAGACGATGGAAAGGGTGTTATTTATGGGGTTTCAAGGATATGATAAAAACTTCAATATTACAGAAAAAGTTGCTGTTGTAACAGGCGGAGCAAGCGGTATCGGAAAAGCTATAGCGGAATTATACATAGAAAAGGGGGCAAAAGTGGCCATTTTCGATCAAAAAGATGGTGTGACCGAGATCGCCCAGGAATGGAGTATGAAAGATTCCATCGGCGTGCCATGTGATATCACTAGTAACGAAAGTATGGACCAAGCCATTCAGAAAGTTAGAGAACACTTTGGCAAGATTGATATTCTAGTAAATTGTGCTGGTATTGCTTTACTCGATGATGCCGAAAATATTTCTGATGAGTACTGGCAAAAAACCATGGAGGTTAACTTAACTGGTTCCTTTAAAATGTGCCAGAAGGTCGGCCATTTAATGATTGAACAAGGAACTGGCGGGAATATTATCAATTTAGCTTCTCAGGCAGCACTTATGGCCTTGGATGATCATGTTGCCTATGCTGCTAGTAAAGCGGCCATTCTTGGAATGACTAAAGTGCTTGCTTATGAATGGGCTCAATTTGACATTAAAGTAAACACCATTTCACCTACCGTTATTTTGACTGAATTGGGGAAAAAGGCTTGGGCTGGGGAAAAAGGGGAACAAGCGAAAAAAGAAATTCCGCTTGGACGCTTTGGATATCCCGAAGAAGTGGCAGCGATTGCCTTATTCCTAGCCAGCGATGCGACAAATCTAATTACTGGTGAAAATATCGTAATGGATGGCGGCAATACGATTAAATAATAAGAAATAAAGATGCCTGCACACACTCTCTATAACTTGGACACTAGGACTCTTGAAACTGCAAGCTCAGCCTTGGATTAATAGGGATTTGATCCGGATCCAAGGGCGCTCGTTCTCCCATTTTACCGTGACGGGCACTTGAAAGGTCTTTTCCAATATAGGCTCCGTTAAGACCTCCATTTTTTCACCTTTAGCCACTACGGTGCCGGAATTGATTAATAACGCATGTGTGAGCGATGGGACGATTTCTTCAATATGGTGGGTAACATATATGATCGTTGGAGCGACTGGGGAATCTGCCATTTTTTCGATGGCTGCCAATAGTTCTTCCTTAGCGTAAATATCCAGTCCATTGCATGGTTCATCCAGAACCAGCAGCTTCGGTGAAGACATTAGGGCCCTTGCAAGCATCACTTTTCTTTTTTCACCTTGAGAGAGCGTATGTATGAGTTGATCGGCCAAAGGCTTGATCCTGAATTGTTCGAGCAGTTCCATTGCCTTGTTGCGATCATCGTCCGTGATCTTGTCATATATTCCGATCGAAGCGAACTTGCCGCTTATGACGACTTCGAGGGCCGAATCGTTTGCCCTTGCTTGATACTCTTGATCCAGGGAAGAACTTACCCAGCCAATGGACTTCCGCAGCTCGGGTATATTCGTTTTGCCAAAAATATTTCCCAACACCGACACTTCACCGCTGCTCGGCCATTGATATCCTGTAATCATCTTCAGCAGGGATGTTTTCCCTGATCCATTAAGTCCTAGAAGGGCCCAATGTTCTCCTGGCCGAACCTCCCACGACACTTCATTCAATATCGTTGTCCCTTTTCTCCGCCAGTTAATGTTGTTAAGTGTAATGATGCTAGTGACTTGGTCCATCGTTTTTCCTCCTTATCGGAACACAAATTGTCTGAATAATATGTTTATTTATTCATTCTACCATTTTATACACTTTCCTATCAAAATCTTCATGATTTTCATGAAAGGCAAAAAAACGGTGTGAAGATTCACACCGTTTCAGACTATAGACAGACTCAATGAAAATCGAGTATGTCTACATCTTTTTCATGACTTGTACCAAAGGAATTTTACTTTAAGGTTTTTTTAACTCTTATTCTAATGCTTATTTATATATTAAGGCATATAAACCATCAGCTTTGCCACTTGAAGTTTTTTTTGGTGAAAACCCTGTCTGTGTTCCAAGTGACTTAGTTGAAATAACAATCCCAGCAGTATTTCTAGTTTCTTTATATCCTGTTCCCCATGTCTTATTCATATAAGGGGTAAAACTAACATATCCAGTTTTCCCTTTACTAACAGGAAAAGTTGTTGAGAATTTTGAAAGACTAGTTAACGATTTTTGCCATGAGAATGAGGCACTTGATTTAACTTTTGATTCAAAAGAAGCAGAGTATGAACCTGTAAAAGAGTTATTTACTGTGACAGATTCACCATAAGTAATTGAACCTGGCCCTTTTATGTCAGGCGTAACTTTTCTCCTACTTCCATTAACTACAGATTTCCCTTTTTCTCCACTGTACCTGAATGTTTCATATGTAAGTGGAGACCTCGGAGTAATTTTAATTTTCGAATCTATATTTTCTTTTAATTCTAATTCTTCATTTGTCTCTATATCGTCATTCGATGTCATTAGTTGTTTATATTCATCCAAATCAATCTGCACTAAATTTCCATCGGCATCAGTTTTGAACGCCTCATAAATTTTTTCATTCGTATCTGCATCCTCAAGATAAGGATCTCCTGTTTCTACATCAGTTTTCTCTAAGAATCTCTCATTACTCCCATTGGCAAATACTTGATTAGCTCCTAAAATTGAAAAAAGTGCCACAATAAAAAACAATATGAAGTTTTTATTCAAGATATTCCCTCCTTTACATGGGTCTTATATACTATAATAACACTATTTTTTATAATTTGTTATTATTTTCTTAAATTAGTATAATAACCTAAATAAGGAGGTGGTTGACATGATTAAAATTTTAAAAATATCATTTTTCATTCTATCAATTTTTGTAGTAAGCAGTTGTCAGGAAAAAGTTATAGAGGATACTCCATCTAAATTAACTATTATTGAGAAAGAGCAACAACAAACTGAAGTGCAGAATCATATACTGAATTATATACGCGTTAATATCGTAAATGAGGCTAATAAAAACAATAATTTAATTGATTCCTATTATACATATGGGTTTGATAGTAAAAAAATATATATGTTTTATCAATACGCTTTAGTTAATGAAAGTGAAACCATTGTTCATACTGACTATTTTCCTGTCATTTTAAAACGTAATAAGGACGAAGAAATTATCAGTTATTTAACTCCAAAAAAAGGAGAAGATAAACAAGAATTTTTTAATGAAAAATTCCCTGATGGACTCTTAGAAAAAAATCATAAAATTGATGATGAGTATTCTTATACAAAATCAGAAATTGAAAAACAGATAAACAGCAATGATTGAATTAACAATCGCCAAATAACCGCTACCCTTAAGAACTGTTGAAGAGAATCGATCAACTTAAAGATAAAAAGGAATTGGGCAAACGTACGAGCAATTATCCATTTAGTGCCTGCTCTGTCTTTTTTCCAAATCCATTGATGATGACGACACTCGAAATCGCAACCAGTCCGCCTATTGTGGAAAGGACACTCGGAAGCTCCTGGAGCCAGATCCAAGCAACGATAATGGCAAATGCCGGTTCAATATACATCATGCTCGAAACGGAGCTGGCTTTCCCTAATGATAGGGCAATGGCCCAAGATACATAAGCGACGGCTCCCGGAAAAATGCCGATATAGAGAGCAGAGACATTCGCTTCCAGTGTCGCTTCTTGAATGGTATGTATAAGGCCTGGAGAAAAGATGAAAAAAGGTAATGTGCCTGCCCATGTAAAATACGCCGTCAATTCAATCGGCTTGTAACGAAGCAATAATGGTTTTTGAAAAACAAAAAAAACCGAAGTGGCAACGGATGCGAATAACACTAAAAATGCTCCGTTTGTAAAATGGAAGCTTGAACTGGCCGTTCCCAACGTAATAAGGAAGATTCCGACAAAACCAATCACTAACCCGGCCCAGCCAAACAAACCGAGACGCTCCTTTAAGACTATGGCAGCTATTACCGCCGTAAAAATGGGGGCAGAGGCAATGAGCATCGCTGCCGTCCCAGCTGAAACGGTTTCTTCACCGAATGTTACACCCAATTGATAGAGACTGATGCCGATCCAGCCCAAGATCACTATTTTTATCGCGTCCTCTTTTCGCGGTAAACGGAATTTGCTCGCAGGCCATAGAGCATAAAGGATGAAAACGCCTGATGCTATAAGAAAACGAATCAGCACTAAATGCCCTGCGGAGTAACCGCCCTGGAGGCTTGCACGAATGGCCGCAAATGCAGATCCCCATAAAATGATGGCTACCGCCGCTATCATGAATATCTTCAGATTCATAACCAGACCTCCATTCCGTTTTTTATATACAAGCCTAAAGGTCCTTCATCCTTTTTAATGTGTATAGGAAGTATTCCCAGTTATTTATCGTCGAGGGGATGCTGAGATGTTCATCAGGTGTATGGACGGAAAATATATCCGGCCCGATCGCAACGGCATCCAATCCTGGTATCTTATCGATGAACACCCCGCATTCAATTCCTGCATGGACAGCGATGATTTCAATCTCCGCATCATATTTGTCTTGATATGCTGCTTCAAATAATTTCTTGAGTTTCGAATCAGGATTATAAGGCCATTCCGGATAATCCGCATCAATCAGTAGGTCGCAGCCGAGCATGTCCGCGATGGCCTTTGCCTGGGTGACCATATGGTATTTCATGCTTTTGATCGAGCTTCTGATTTCACTTTCGAATGTCAATTCGGCATCATTCGCAGTAACGACCCCTAGATTCGTCGAGCTCTCGACCAATCCCTTTATGCCCATGCTCATTCCTTGTACGCCGTGGGGGATGATCAATAGTGAGGAAATGGCTTTAGCCGCCGTCTCCTTGGAAAAAACGGTGTCAGAAACGGCGAAGCTCCGGTCAAACTTTATCGACACTTCAGGATCGGAGGATTGCATTTCATTTTTAAACGTTTCGTCCCATTGCTGGATTTTCTCCTTTACCTTATGCTCATCCTCAACATGGAACCGTACCATTGCCTCTGCTTCACGAGGGATCGCATTCCCTTTCAGCCCCCCGCTCATTTGCTCAATAAAGCATGGGAATTCCATCGTTAAATCTTGTAATAATCTTCCTAAAAGTTTATTGGCATTCCCTCTTTCCTTATCGATCGATATACCTGAATGTCCGCCCTTCAGCCCTTTAATCCTGATACTATAGGGAACTGCATCGTTAGGGGCGGCTTCCCATGTGATCGGGAGGATCTGTCTGACACGGATTCCCCCTGCACTGCTGACGAGCAGCTTTCCGTCTTCCTCCGAATCGATATTGATCAGCATTTTTCCCTTGAAGTGAGCTGGATCAACGGCAAGGGCCCCGTTCATCGTCGTTTCTTCTTCGGTCGTTATCACGATTTCAAGCGCAGGATGCGGGATATCATTCGCATCCAGGAGAGCTAAGGCATAAGCAACCGCAATGCCGTTATCCGCACCTAGAGTGGTATCCGTCGCATAGAGCATGTCGCCGATTACCCGTAATTGGAGGGGATCGTTCTCAAAATCGTGAAGGGTCCCCTTATTCTTTTCGCATACCATATCCATATGTCCCTGGATGATGATGGCAGGAGCGCTTTCATACCCAGGTGCTGCCGGCTTTTTAATGATGACATTGAGGGCTTCATCCTGGATTGCCTCTAGACCCTTTTCCTTCGCAAAACGAACCAGATAATCACTGATCGCTTTTTCATTTCCCGAACCTCTCGGGATTTTCGAAATCTCTGCAAAATAATGAAACACGGGATGGTCCGTTAATTCTTTCAACGTGCGATACATGAAAAACACCCTTTCATACAACCTATTTATATAACTTGGGACACTTCGTCACCAGCATCCTCCCTTCCCAGGCAGGATCTTAACCCCCCTGGAGAAAAGGGGATATAGGAGGTATCCCAAGTAAACACCGATCATGTTCAGGATAAGGTCATCCACATCCAAGCTTCCGCGCCTCAGAACGAACTGGCTGATCTCGATGATGGAAATCAAGATGAACGGATGAAGGAATTTCGTTAAGGCGGTTGGCTCTTTCCCTTCCCTGGACAACAAATACAGCCCGAACGGAATGAAGAGTTCTACATTGGCGCTAAGGTTATAAAATGACACAAGTTCATCCATTTCGTTCGATGCATAAGATAGAATGGTGGAAAATGGAATCATATTATAGGAATAGACCTGACCTGTTGGCCGAAAAAACAGCAAAACCACTAGTGATGTACTGTAGCCGACAAACGCGGCCTGCCATAAAAAACGCCTGACGGTGATCACTTCTCTGCGAAAAAAAACAACGGCGAACGAGACGAGCATGAGGATACAAAACCAGACAACCAGGATTGCCAGAGGATTCAAATATAAGGAAATCTTGAGAAACAAAGGAAGACCGCCTAAAAATAACGCTTGCGACAGAAAAAAGGAAAGCAGGACCGATTTTAGCGACATATGCATGTCTCCTCCTTCCAAATCATACCTATCTTTTTATCCTAGGGCATCTTCCACAAACCGTCAACAAACGTCTCAATCGGGTGAGGCCGGGTTAATAGCGCTCCCTCATTCGACTTCCACCATGATCTGGGTCAGGTAATTTTCATATCCCTTTACCGAGACTTCATCCAGGATGTATTCTTCGTAGGCAAACGATTTGATGTTCAGGTTTTCATGTTCCATGAAGCGGACGATTCTTTTATAAGTTTCGGAAATATTTTCATAGCTTCCCTTATGGTAGGCAACGATATAAAGTCCCTTCGGTTTGGCATGGAAGGCAGGAGTATGATGCGTATCATTTACTTTCGTGTAAAGAAACGAATAATTATCATGATCTCCGTCGAGGATTCTTTCTTTGCTTATCATCGCCCCGATAGGGAATCCGGTGTAAAATTCATTGTCATTGCAGAAATCGATGAAGTCCGAAGTCGCTTTCAAGAATTCGGCATCAGAAGAATTCAGGATGGATTCGCTTATGAAAAGCTGTTCTTCCTCCTCGAGTCTCAAGGTGATTTGCGAGTCATCCATACATAGCGCTTTTTCAGTGAGGGAGATTTTCGTTTCGATGATTTTCTGCATTCGATGAAGATTTCTTATCTTTTTTTCCAATTCCAGCGACTTTTCTTTGAAAAGCTCGATCAGTTCCAGAGGTGACCTGTTGGTAAGAAACCACTTAATCTCCTTCAATGGCATATTGAATTCCTTTAATAATGAAATGACAGAAAAAACTTCAAATTGTTGATAGGAATAATACCGATACCCTTTGTCATTTTTGACATCGGGAGTGAGAAGCCCAATATCATCATAATGGATGAGCGTTTGTTTCTTTACATTGCATAATTTGGCGAATTCACCGGTTGTGAAATATTTTCCTATATTTAACTCGGACATTTTGATCTCTCCTCTTGACTATATGGTAACCAGATACCTTAGGGTATTAGTATATCATCATAACAAAACGGATAAACCGGAGCGAATTGAGAAAGGAAATTATATGACAGTCCATATTAAAGAAGTCACGAACGAAAATAGAGCGGAGATTTTGAAGCTGCACATCCATGAAAAGCAAAGAACATTTATCGAAACGACCGAGCAATGTTTGAAAGATGCACGGGAATGTAAATATTACAAGCCAGTCGGTCTTTATACGAAAGATACCTTGGTCGGTTTTGCGATGTATGGTTTTTTCCCTGGCGAAGGGGAGCATGGCCGAGTTTGGCTCGACCGTTTTTTCATTGACGCAAAGCATCAGGGACAAGGCCTTGGAACAATCCTGCTCGAGGCTTTGATCGAACGGTTAACCATGGAGTATGATTGCCCCGAGGTCTATTTGAGCATAGTCGAAGAGAATCAGGCTGCTTCTCACTTGTATAGGAAATTCGGCTTTGACTTCAATGGCGAGGCAGATTTCAACAATGAAAGAGTCATGGTCAAGAAAATATGAGCATGGAGGAAACATGCGAAAAAAGTCCTTAAATTAAAAAGGTTGCCCCTAAAAGTCTTATTCCTGACTTTTGGGACAGCCCCTGAATAGATATACTGTTTAATTTTCCATTGATTAATAAAAATATATCGTGTTTTATTTATATTTCACTTTAATATAAGGAGCACCTACAGCATATGCGGTATTTGAATAATACGTATTTATAACCTTTCCAGCAGGGCTTTTTACTACATGCTTAAATCTTTTGAAAGTAATGTCTGACCAAACACCTAATCTACTATATTTTTTTGAATTAGCTGGGATGGTAGCAGAAACTGATGTATTATGAGATACACTAACCCCCACATTATAACCACTATAACTATAAGAACCTGAAATAGTATAAGATTTCCCACGAGAAATAGTATAACTGCTAGCTTTAATCCAAGCATTTGTAAGAGGATGATAGTTCACCCATTTTTCTTTTGTTGTATTAGTAGTAATAGTAGTAGTTGTAGTTTTATTGCACGTTGCGCATCTAGGAACAATTTTAATCATTTGGTTATCTAAATAAGCATTATAATCTTCTACTGTATTAAAAAACACTAAAGTCCCATCGTCTTTTGTTAACCTATACGGAGTATCAACTGTTAATCCTACATTGGCTTCTTCAATATCAAAAACAGAATCAGCTCCTTTATCTGCTGAAACTTTTGATAGGTTCAAAGATCCGATTAATAAAATAAATAGACTGAAAAGACTAAGAAGTCGAATGTAAAACTTTTGGTTATAAATTCTCATTTTTAAATCTCCCCTTTTTTCCTATATTTTCTGTATAATATCATTATACATTTTTTAAAAAATAATACAAATTAACCAAGTGGAGGTAAAATAATGAAATTATTAACCGGTACTCTAGCATTATCTGTTTCTTTTATACTATTTATTTATTTATATGGTTTAAAGGTTGATTCTTCTATTAAATACAATGCAACATTTTATACTTTTCCCGCACTTCTATTTTTTATAGCCTTATTTTGTTTTGTATCATTGATGGTAAACAACAACAAAGACTGAAAGAAAATAAAAATGTTTAGGCTAAAAAGGGCGTCAATTAGGCCGATTTCGACTTTTTGACGCCCCTACTTTAAAATCAAGAATGCTGATTTAAATGCATTCTTGAATTTTTTTTTCTTCTTTTGGCTGATTTTATCCTTTCGGGACAACCATTGCACTCGTTCATAAGGAACGGTATCTTTTCAAGCTAATGATATTGATCGTTATGAACACGGCCGAAAATGCCACGAGTACGATAAGATCCAGGAATACATCAGCGAAAGAAAAGCCTTTATACATGATGCCGTTCATGGCATCCGATGCGTAATAAAGCGGCATGATCTTGCCGATTTTTTGCAGCCAGTCCGCCATGCCATCCAAGGGGAATATCCCTGTGAAGAAAACCTGCGGTACGATGACGAGCGGGATGAATTGCACCATTTGGAATTCGGAGGTGGCGAAACTGGACAGCAGCGTGCCAAGCGATAAGGCCACGAGTGCGACAAGTATATTCGTCAATAACACGAGCCATAAGGAGCCCACGAGCACGATATCCAGTACATTGACGGCATAGAGGACGACGATGATCGTCTGAATGAGGGCAAATGAACCATAGCCGATCACATAGCCGGCGACGATTTCATGCCGCTTGATCGGCGTGGCCAGCAGACGCTCCAGCGTTCCGCTTGTTCGCTCCTTCAAAAGCGCGATTCCCGCGATCAAAAACACGAAGAAAAAAACGAAAAAGCTCACGAGCATCGGACTGAAGGTGTCAAAGCCCTTTGTATCTTCATCTCCGTACACATATTGCGATTCAAAGGAAGGCATTTTTCTTGTATGTCCCTGCAGTCCCAGCATCAGCTGCATTTGGACGGCTTTTGCGCGTGCTGGTTCGTCGTTCAACAGCGTAAGCTCCATTTTTCCATGTTCAACGTGCAACCAGCCATCCGTTTTGGTTTCAATCATTCGTTTCCTTGAAAACTCCTCAGCTGCCTTTACTTGAAAATCGGCCTGTTTCAATCCCGCGATCGTGCTTTGATCACTGCCGGTTACGACGATTTTCAACTCACTCGCTTCTGTGCCGAAAATGAAGTACATGAGCGTTAAGATGAGCAAGGGGGCGAGGAAAAATAAAGCTAGGGTCCTTCGATCACGGCGCAGCTGCTGGATGATTCGCGTCACGAGAGAGGAAATCCGCATCACCGTCCGCCTCCAATCTTTAAAAAAACGTCATCAAGCGTTTCCGCCGCAAATTGTCCTTTTAAAGCGGCAGGCGTTCCCGATGCAATGATAGCTCCCTCACGCAGCATCGCCAGTTCATCGCATCGTTCCGCCTCATCCATGACATGCGTCGTTATCACGATCGTCTTGTGCTCTTCATCTCTTAACCGCTCCAGCTCCTGCCAAATGGTTCGTTTTAGCATAGGATCGATTCCCACCGTCGGTTCATCCAAAATGAGGATTTCGGGATTTTGGATGAGGGCGATCGCCAAGGATAAACGGCGCTTCATCCCCCCGGAATAATGGGCAACCCGAGTGTTCAAATCATTCGTTAACCCGACGATTTCAGCTGCATATCGGATCCGCTCGCTTCTTTCCTTTTTCGATAACCGATATAGCTTCGCAAAAAACTCAAGGTTTTCAGCACCAGTCAGCTCAGTATACAAAGCATCTGATTGTGCCATATAGCCGATTTCCATCAACAATGTTTCATTTGGCACCTTATGATCGAGAACCGTGACGCTCCCGGCATCCGGCTTAATCAGGCCGACAATCATCTTGATCAAGGTCGTCTTTCCGCATCCTGAAGGACCTAACAAGCCGAATATACCACTTTTTTCTATCCTGAGGTCCAAGGGCTGAATGACCATTTTATGTTGAAAGCCTTTGGCGATACCTTCCATGATAATCGCATGTTTCATTGGACGCACTCCCTTCCACTTTAATTAACACGATGTTGAATGTATCATCATTCTAAGGTAGCATGAGTTTCAATACAATGAACAGATTTTGAAAAATGTCCAGTGAAGTGAGGGGGATATTCAGATGGCATCGATTCATGAGGAAATGATACAAAAAACGAAGGCTCATATCCAGCATCACTTCATTGCACTCATTGAAGCAGAAGGATTCACGCATGTGTCGGTAAAGAAGATTGCAGAGCGTGCGAACATCAATCGAGGCACCTTCTATCTTCATTATGCAGATAAATATGCGTTGATGGATCAATTGCAGCAAGACTTGCTGGATGAACTTCAAGCACGTATTACGGCGATTTTACCGAAAGAGGCTCTTCTTGCCCTCCATCAGCAACAGCTATATCCGCCTTTCGTCGCGATTTTCCAATTCATCGGTGAGCATGCCCAACCCTTGAAGGCGATTCTTGGTGATCAGGGCGATCCTGCTTTTGCGAAAAAAATAAAGCGTGTTTTCGGTGATGTCCTTTTGGATCGATTGATCAGCCAGCATCCTGCGGCTCTCAATGAAGCATTTCGAACATATATGCACGCCTTTTTGACATCGGCGATTTTAGGGGTGATCCAGGAATGGCTGGAAAATTGCGAGGAACAGCCAGTGGAGGAAATGGCAAAGATACATTTTCAAATCTTGAACTTCATCAGCCAATTACACACATTCATTAAATGAAATGGATATAAGGCATGTTCACCGCATGCCTTGTCGGAAAGGTCGCTTACCCCTTTTTCTCCGCCATTCCCCCTTCACTGGAATAGTACCTGCTTTTCATTGGCTTCATACTGAGTACAGATAATAAAATCGAAAGCGCCAGCAGCATCACGGAACCTGTAATCACGACGAAGCGAATCGAAAGGAAATGGGCAGAAGCACCGACAATCACTGTTGTCATAATGATCAATAATGCTTCCAACAAACCGAAAATGCTGCCCACCCTCCCCATGATGTCCGCCGGGATATTATTCTGATAAAAAGTTTGAAAGCCAGTATTAGCAAAAGCCAATGAAAAGGCAATAAGGAAAAATCCTGTAGCCGCGATTGCAAAAGAAGTCGACAAGGCATAAATCATATAACCGATCGAAACACATACGGAACCCAGGCCAATCAGATAGGATATCCGCATTTTACTGATGAATAATGCATTGACGATGGCTCCGGCAATGATACCGGCCCCGGCGATGCTAACGAGGAATCCGTAATCACTGTCCGACAAAAAAAGCACGGCTTTGGCAAATGCCGCTTCTTGAGAGTCCATGGCCGTTTCCATCACCACCATGCAGCTGAACAAGAAATATATGAGCATCACATAGGAGGCTTTTCGGCTGTAATCGAGGACGATGCCCCAATCCTTTTTCACGATGGTCCAGGATAGGTGGCGATCGGTAAGGCGGAAGGAATCATCTTTTTCAAGATCTGGCATGAATAGCGTGATCACGCCTGATAATACTAAGGCTAGAGCATTGATATAGATGGCTGCAACGGGGGTGCCGATTAAGAAAAGGAGACCCGCTATCGCTGGTCCAATCAAAAAAGCCCCGGAATCGATCAAGCTTCGTAATGAGTTGAATCGTTTTCTCTGTTCGATCGGTATTAATTTTGTTATATACGTCCTTGATGTTGTACCAAACACGGCCTCTGCCATATTGATCACCAATACGAGCGAATAGATGGCCCAAATGGAGGAAGTCAATGCCAGCAAAGCGATGAATGCCGCCCGGAATAGATCAAGTGTTACCATCATCTTCCATTTATTCATCCGATCGATGACGCTGCCAGCCCAAACATTGGTCAACAATACCGCCAACGGTTTCACCATATATAAACCAGCGACCGCTAAGGGAGACTTGGTCAAATCGAGAACGATCAAATTAAGCGCGATGAAATACACCCATGCGCCGAAGTTCGAAATCCCGATCCCGCACAATAAAATGGAAGGATACTTCCAAGAAGTCATTACATGTTTCAATCTCATCTATTCCCCACCCCTGGTTGTCATGCCCGGCTGAATGTCCTTTCAAATCCGGTACTACAACGAAGTCCTTTTTTTCTAAATTTTAACATCGTCCATTCCGAACTGTAAATGATTCCAACGCAAAAAAACCCATTGATCGGCAATGAGTTTGTAAGCGAAACAAGATATGGATTTTTCGGTTCGGCGCTGACTATCATTTCATGCATAAATGCCGTAAGGAAAATCTTCACCTTTGTGAAAAAAACTTTAACAAAGGATTCTTTTTCTTATCGGTTATTCTTAACTCATTCATGATGATTTGATCCTCATGATCGGCTATCCATTTTCTTAGTGCAACTTTATCCTGACATTGGGTTAAATAAGTCTGGCCACCCTTGCCTGTAGCATTGATAACATAGCGATTGAACGTCTTCTCCATAATTGCCCGCCTTTTTTGTAAAGTGTGTTTGATTTTATTTAGGGTTTCCCAAAAGAACGAATATATATTGTCTTAATTCGGATTTTCTAATGAATCGAACCTATCATAATGTGCTAACTAATATTTGTCAATACGTTTTCAAAATGTAACTGAAATGTTAATTTTCAGTTTTGTGCGGGCCTCATGGTTGGCTGTATGAAGGGGATGATAACGAGAGAAAAGATGCAGGACTCTTCCCTATACGGAATGAAGTGAGAGGAAGATACGGATGTCTCTTTTACCCATGCCGACTAAAGCATGCGTTAAAAACCAAGTATGCTCACCAAAACAAAAAAGACCGCCATATGGCAGCCCTTTCCTTCAAAACCAGACTTGCATTCTAAATGAAAGCCCTGGTTCTTTGAATTGTATGTATCATTTTATCGTATGAATCGCTTGGGCTAAAGTCGCTTTGACCGTCACCTTTTCAAAAGGCAGTTGAAGCTTGACTGCTTTCATCGCTATTTCCGGCCTAAGTCCTGAAAGGGTCGTATGGATGCCGATGAGATGCATGGATTCGATCAATTGTGACAGCTGATGTGCGGATGCACCATCTATGGCATGGACGCCTGATAAATCAATGAACAGTCTTGAGACATTTTTTTCGGCACACTGTTGTAACGTGGTTTCAAGCAAGGACATGCCCCTAGCCGTGTCGATATCACCAATCAGCGGGAGTAACGCTGTATGATCATTAAGAGAAATGATGGGCGAGCTCAGTTCATCGATCGTTTGCTGCTGGGCTTTCATGATTTTGTTGGCATACCTATGGTTTGCCTCAGTGAACCTTTCCATCACTTCACTGAACACCCTGACCACGATCTTATACCAGGAGTTGATTTCCGCTTGGGTATATTCCTCTTCATGCAATGCTGCAAACTGCTCGATATAATCCAAGTATTGTTTTTGCGTCCGGAAAAATTCCCTCAATATGAAATATATGGGAGTGTTTAAATGTTCCTCATCCTTACCGATATCTTCAATCCATTCGTCTAGCTTATTAAAGAACTGGCTTTCTTCTAACGTAAAGATTTGAAAGAAATGTAAATGAAATTGATAGTTTTGCTGCTTCAGTTTTTCGATAACTTGGGGATCAGGAGAGCTGTATACCCCCGCCGTATCATTTTTATTCAAGGTTGCATACCAATCTTCAGTCAGTTGTTTTGCTTTATTTAATAAAAAGGAATATAGTTCTCTATTTCTATGCATAAACGTCTCCACCTATTTATTTAATATAAGAACTCATTTCAATTGGTCTCAAGTCTGCTGGTACCGCGAGTTAGCAGTCCTCTTCCCATATACCTTCCCTGCTGCTTTTGAAACCATACAACTACTGATTTATTTCGAAAAAAGGGTGAACATTGAAATTTTCTCTATTGTTTTGGGACATTATTCGTTCGCATCATTTCATTTTAATAGTTCACCATTTTTATTTTTAGTTAACAAATCCGCTTGCACTCAAAAAAAGGACCTGCTCCCAGATCCCGCGTTCGCAATCTTTTCTTTTAGAACATCACCTTTTCATGAACAAACCCGTCCAGAGGCCTTGCATTCCAAATGCTTCATCCGTTTTCTTCATTTTACGTATTTCCGCAACTTCGAAATCCTTGAAAATGGTCCTAAGCTTTTCTTCCGTAAAGCCCAATCCTCCCATAAGGCTTCGTTGCCTATAAACCTCCCAATCCGATATGGCCGCACCACCCAATTCGCCGCCTTCTACAAAACAGGTAATCGAATAGGCCCCTTTAGGTTTTAGCGCTTTTTTGACCATCTCCAGATATTTCAGCCTTCGGTGCGGGGCTATATGGTGAAAACAGCCAGAATCATACACGATATCATATTTTCCTTCCACGATTTCGATGTCGAATAGGTTCCTTTGAATGAAGTTCACATGCACATCCTTTTCTGCCGCTCGTTCCATCCCCCATTTAAGGGCTTCTTGTGACAAGTCCACCGCATCGACCGAACAGCCCCTTTCAGCAAGGTAAATGGCATTTCTTCCAGGGCCGCAGCCTAGCTCAAGAACCTGCCCTGGACCAAGCAGTCCCTCATCAAAATACGTTACTAGATTTTCATCAGGAAGGTTTTCGAAAAAGGGGATTCCCTTTTCACGATCTTCGTAAAAACCATTCCAAAATGCTGTTGGCTCCCGTAAAAGCGAGTCGAGCATATTCAATATATCTTCATAGTTTGTAATCGTCTCAGACAACTTCATCTCTCCTCCCGGTTAACCCCATCTTTTTTTTGGTATGGATGCAGCGTACGGTCCTTCCACGCTTCCAAAGTCATCCTTTCGAATTCTTCATCAAACTCCATCAGGGCCTTGGAAATAAACCGCTTCGTGTGCGGGTGGTGCATGAGGCAAACAGGTGGAAATCCAAAAGCGGTTTTTATCTGCATTCTCTTTTCTTCGAGCATCCTCCATATCAACCCTAACGACCTACAGGGCGACATGCCTGATTCTTCAATGAACGTTTCACGATGCAAGGGGGAAATGAGAATGTACTGATGTTGGCCATAGTATATTTTTATACGATCCAGTGAAAGCGCCGGTGACGATAACGGATTGAACGACCTATCAAACGCCTTGATATCATTGATGGATATCGTCTTCCGGATGAATGCCGATCGAACGAGCAAGGTCTTCTCCTCAATGACATAATACGTCGTGAACCAAATCCATAGCAGTAAACAGATGATGGGACTTTCATGGACTTCACTCTCTGAAATCAAATGCAAGTTAGCCTTCATTTTTACATTAGGTATCTTTTACCAATTATAGTATTTTTTCTACTAATTTTCACCTATGAATACATCTACTTTCCATTAATTTGTAAGCGTCTCATCATGCAGGATTACCTTTTGTGCAAAGTACCTTGACTGTCATAGTAATATGATATAGGATATACAAAAGGAGGTGAGGATTTGATTCAACGCAAACTTTCCTCAGACCTGCTTCGCGGACATGTGGATACAATGATTCTGAAACTCCTGCAAAGTGGCGATAAGTATGGTTACGAGATCAGCAAACTGATATATGTGAGTTCAAATGAGCAATATGAAATAAAGGAAGCAACGATGTATTCCAGCTTAAAACGTCTGGAAAAAGACGGTTGCATCCTCTCTTATTGGGGAGACGCCACCCAAGGCGGCAGAAGGAAATATTATAAAATCACTCCTCTCGGGGAAGACACATATCGGCAAAATAAAAATGACTGGGAGCAGGCTAAGCGAATCCTTGAAAGCCTGCTGTAAGAAAGGATGAGTAAATGTGATTGAAAAACTGCATGCACATGTTCATGGCATTTTTGCACCTTATCAAAACGCCAGAACGGCTAAAGAGTTGGAAGAAGAACTGCTGCAAAACCTGCTCGAAAAATACAATGATCATAAAAGGAAGGGCGCAAGCGAAAATGAGGCGTATGAGTTAACCGTTGACTCCATAGGTGAGGTATCAGAGCTCGTCGATGCCCTCAACCTTCAATATAATGAGCTTGAACAGGCGATAAAGATGGATTATTCTAAACAACGCTTATTGGATTCCGACTTTCGCTCCGTTTCCGTCCATGATGGAAAATTCAATTCCTGCGATTTAAGCCGCTCTGATTTCAGCCATTCCGACCTGACAGGCAGTACATTCAAAGGCAGTAACTTAAGTCATTGCATCTTTGAAAACGTCAACTTAACAAGTACCTTATTTAAAAGTGCCAATTTAAAAGGCGTCACCTTCAAAAGCAATACTTATAATAAAACCCATTTTAAAGGCTGCAACCTATCGGGGCTTATTTTTGATGGCGAATCATTCAACCAAACCATTTTCGAGGGCTCTTCATTGAAAAAAGCATCATTTCGCGATGCCACTCTCATCAGTGTTCAATTCAGAATGTCCGATTTAAAGAAAATCGACTTTACTGGAGCCTCCATGGATAAACTCACTTACAACTTTTTATACGGAGCAAAGGTTGATCTTAGCGGAGCAACCATCATTGAAAGGAGCAATTTACAATGACTTTACCGATTGCGATTGTCGTATCCACCTCAATCCTTTGCATGACCGTGTTTCTGACTGCGGTTGTGTTAAAAGGAATGAGCATGGGTGACTGATTGATTATAACGCTGTGCCAGGACTTGAATTTTCTTGTCACAGGGGTTTTACGATTTGAGAGATTTCAGGAGGCATCATGTTCTTCATCGCTTCGATAAATAACCAATCGTAATGGAGAGAACCCAAATGTGTTGTTTTGACCAAGGAAAAACAACAACATCAAGAAGGGGGCTACATGAACGATCATTCCCTTCCATACAGCTAAAATGCCTTAAAGGTTATAATGCCTGGGAGGCTCACGGACCGCCTCTGGAAAGCTAAGTGCCTGGAGTGGAAAGAAACGGATAAAAGACAAAATCTCAAATCTAAAAGCAAAAGGGTTTCGGAATGCGATCCGAAACCCTTTTATCGTTTAATTCACTTGGGATTTATGCCATTTCCACGCACTTTCAATGATTTCTTCCAAATCTATGGCTGCTTTCCAGCCTAGGTCTTCATATATTTTAGCAGCGGAAGCGACGAGTCGGGCTGGGTCTCCAGGGCGGCGGTCTGCATATTCAATGTTCGGTTTCACGCCTGTGACTTTTTCGCATGTGTCGATCACATCTTTAACCGAAAATCCCTTTCCGTTCCCCAGGTTATAGGTGGCTGTATTCTTCTTTCCCGACAAGAGTGCTTGAAGCGCAATAATATGGGCTTTAGCTAAATCGGTTACATGAATATAGTCGCGAATGCATGTACCATCCTGTGTGTCATAGTCCGTACCAAACACGGAAATCTTCTCACGCTGACCTAATAAATGCTGCAGAATGATCGGAATCAGATGTGTTTCCGGATCATGGCACTCACCGATTTCCGCCGATTCATGTGCCCCGGCTGCATTGAAATATCGCAAAACAACATAGCGCAGGCCATATGCTTGTGCAAAGTCCTCCAAGATTTGCTCCACCATCAATTTCGAGCGGCCGTATGGGTTGATCGGATCAGTTGGCTGATCCTCGTCGATCATATCTACATTAGGTATCCCATAAGTAGCGGCAGTGGATGAAAAAATGAAATTCTTCACATCATGCTTGAGCATTGTATTCAATAATGTGAGGGTCGCTCCTACATTATTTTCATAGTATTTATACGGGTCTTGAACCGATTCCCCCACCAAGCTATTGGCTGCAAAATGCATGACCGCTTCTATGGGATATGTATTGAATATTTCATTCAATACCGTTTCGTCCCCTAAATTCCCTTCCACCAATTTGGCCTTCGAATCAACCAATGAACGGAAACCTGTTGAAAGATTATCGAGGATGACAACCTCTTTTTCATTTACTAATTCCTTTACAAGATGACTTCCGATATAACCTGCACCGCCAACGACCAAAATCACATTACATTTCCCCTTTCGAACTGCCTTCTTTGCACTTATACCCGGTTAGGATTTATCTGCCTGAATTGGAGAGAAGTACCTACTTATATTTTATAGGCATTTCTTGAAGGTTTCCATGGCTAATTCATTATATTGGTGATAATCAAATTTTCCCATTCCAGATTTAGCATCATTAGCCATCATCGATAACCCATTTTCAAGTCCATTTATGCTATTTTCAACAAGCACTCCCTATTTACCGTTTTCCAGAACGGTCCGGTTCGCGACTATATCCGTAGCCAGGATCTTCATCCCTAACGTCATCGCCTCCAGTAAAACCATAGGCTGGCCTTCATAATGTGATGACAGAACGAAGCAGTCACATTTTTCCATGAATGAAAAGGGATTTTCGAGCTGCCCCAAAAGATGGATGGAATGATTCAGCTCCAGTTCATCAATGATGGTCTGTAAATCTCCCCTTAAAGGACCTCTTCAATAAAAGGTGAGGCATTCCATAGCGAACCAAACTGCGCACGGATTCCCAATGGACCGGTTCGATTCTTCTTCACGGTAAGCTTTCATATGACTGATTATTCTGTATACTCACTAAATAGAAATCCCAAGGGCTTTTATGGACAAGAGGAAAAAAGCCTATCATAGCTGGCTTTTCCCTCCTGGATCCATATAAAGAAATTTATTTGGTTGCTGCCTTATGCATTTTAAGTATATTTTCCATTTCCTTGATGATGTCATCTCTCAATTCAGGGCGTTGCAGCGCAAATTCGATGGTCGTTTTCACAAAGCCATCCACCACTCCGACATCATAGCGTTTACCCTCGAAATCGTAGGCGAATACTTTTTGGATTTCATTCAATTTTTGGATCGCATCCGTCAACTGGATTTCGCCGCCAGCTCCTGTTTCTTGCGTTTCCAAGAAATCGAATATTTCCGGGGTTAGAATATATCTTCCCATGATGGCTAAATTGGAAGGCGCCGTTCCTTGTTTCGGTTTTTCAACGAAACGATTCACTTCGTACCTTCTGCCTTCCTGGGTAACCGGGTCAATGACGCCATACCTATGCGTTTCTTTTTCATCCACGGGCTGAACGCCAATGATGGACGAGCCCGTTGCATCATATTCATTGATTAATTGACGCAATGAAGGAACTTCACTTTGTACGATGTCATCACCTAAAAGGACGGCAAATGGTTCATCGCCAATAAAGTTACGTGCACACCATACAGCATGTCCAAGCCCTTTAGGTTCTTTTTGCCTAATGTAATGGATATTGGCTAGATTGGAGGGATATTGCACTTTCTCCAATAAATCGAATTTTTCTTTTTCGCGCAGGTTGTTCTCTAGTTCGTAGGCATTATCGAAGTGGTCTTCAATCGCCCGTTTATTCTTCCCTGTAACAATGATAATATCTTCGATTCCCGATTTCACGGCTTCTTCTATGATATATTGAATAGTTGGCTTGTCCACTATCGGAAGCATTTCTTTAGGCATCGCCTTCGTAGCTGGCAAGAATCTAGTTCCCAATCCCGCTGCAGGTATTATCGCCTTTTTAACTTTTTTCATTCTTTTGTAACTCCTTCGTAATAACTTTTTCACCAGTCCATATGATAACTAGTTTACCATATACCTTGTTCATAGTAACATAGTCTCGTTTTTTGTAAATGTTTCAGTCAAATATAGCCACTTTCACATCAACCTATTATATACCAATTTCTTCAAAATTAACATCCGTCTTTACAATAATATCCCGATCCGGCCGGGTTTGCTCCAGCATGCCAAATGGCCTTTCCCCGAACGGATATCGGGAAAAGGCCTCATTTTGTTCAGTAATATGGCTGCATTACGCTCCGTTAATGATTCCGTTAATTTTCTCCATAAAGGCATTCATTACCTGCTTCAGTTTCAACTCGGCTTCTTCCATTTTTTCTCCTTGGATGCCGAAGTAGAATTTGATTTTCGGTTCCGTCCCGGAAGGCCGTAAGCAAACCCATGTACCATCTTCAAGGAAATACTTGATTACATTTGATTTGGGTAAATCAATCACTTCCTCGGTATCAGCGTCCATCGCCAGCTTCAGGCTGTTTTGATAGTCCTCCTGGACCACTACAGCTTTTCCGGCAATGTGCTTGGGGGGATCTTGACGGAATTGATCGAGAATCCCCTGGATTTGCCCAGCGCCTTCGATGCCCTTTAAGGTCAACGATTGAAGTCCCTCCAAGTAATATCCGTACTTTTCAAAGATTTGGATCAGTCCTTCATATAAATCCATGCCCTGCTTTTTATAGTAAGCACAAACCTCAACCGCAAGGATGGCTGCCTGGATCGCATCTTTATCCCGAGCAAAATCCTTGATTAAATAGCCATAGCTTTCTTCATAACCGAATAGGAAGGTATGCTGCCCGTTTTCCCGATAATCGTTGATTTTTTCGGCGATGAATTTAAAACCGGTCAATACATCTACGGTCTCCAAACCATATTCCTTCGCAATCGTACGGCCGATTTCCGAAGTCACGATCGTTTTTAAGACCACGCCATTTTCGGGTAACGTCCCTTTTGCTTGCTTTTCCCTTAAAAGGTAATCCAATATGAGCGCACCCGTTTGATTGCCAGTAAGCACCACATACTCGCCAGCTTTATTTTTAACTGCGATTCCGAGTCGATCTGCATCGGGATCGGTAGCGATCAACAGGTCGGCAGATACCTTATTGCCCAAATCGATCGCCATTTCAAATGCGGCATGCTCTTCAGGATTCGGAGATTTGACTGTCGAGAAATTGGGATCAGGCAATTCCTGCTCTTTTACGACATGTACCTTGTCGTATCCCAGATCCTGCAAAGCCCGCCTCACCGATTTATTTGCCGTCCCATGAAGCGGCGTGAATACGACCGTCACATCGACTTGCTCACTTATGTCCTTGTTTTCCGGGACAGTAAGTAAATTTTCATTATAAGCGGCATCGATTTCTTCACCGATCATCTCGATCAGCCCCTGCGCTTTTAAGGTCTCTTCATCCTTCACCGATATCGTCAATTCATCTTCAATCGCATTGACGAATCCAATGACTTTATCAGCCGTGGCCGGCGGAAGTTGCGCGCCATCCGGCCCATATACCTTATAGCCATTGTATTCGGGTGGATTATGGCTAGCAGTGATCACGATCCCAGCATAAGCATTCAACTCACGAACGGCAAAGGATAGCTCTGGAGTCGGTCTTAGCTCATCAAATAGATACGCCTTTATCCCTGCAGTAGCCAAGGTCTTCGCTGCCTCCATGGCAAATTCAGGTGATTTAAAGCGTGAATCATACGCGATTGCCACACCCCTGTCTTTTGCTTCATCTCCGATTTCCAGGAGATAATGCGCCAATCCCAATGTCGCTTTGCGAACCGTATACAGATTCATCCGATTCGTGCCTGCACCGATTTCCCCGCGCATGCCGCCTGTGCCGAATTCCAAGTTCTTATAAAACGCATCTTCAACTTTCTTCTCATCATCTTTAATCATTGTAAGTAATGACTTCATTTCCTCATCAAGGCCTTCGAAATTCACCCATGAGTTGTAGGAACGTTTCCAATCCATCTTCACACAGTCCTTCTTTCTTTCTAGTTTCCTATTGGAAAAACCAGATAATTCTACTAAAAACCACAACATAAAAAAAGCCGTACATAGGACTTTCTTCGCTATATTATCAGCAATAAATGGACAACAGTCAATATTTTCAACATAAAAACTCCGGACGGCCAGGAGAAAAGGAAGAATTCGTGTGATATAGGACGAATTGTTGTGGGGGTGTAGGTTGAATTGTTGGCGTCTGGGACGAATTATTCCGATGGGGGACGAATTAATCGGGTGTAGGTCGAATTATTGGACGTCTAGGTTGAATTAGTGCGGATGTTGGACGAATTATTGAGCGTCCAGGACGAATTAACGGAAGTCTAGTTCGGATTCTTACATCTACTTTGTTCATTGGGGAGGTTCCATCAATGATTAGGGTGAACTTGGGCATCGCCTCTGTCTCATATAAAGCATATATCGGGAGACAGGGACGCGACGGCCAAGTCCGTTTTATATTATTTCGCTTCGCCGACAACGGTGAAGCGTTGATTGATGTGCTGCGGATTTTCCATTTCGTCAAGTACCGCAATGGCGAAGTCGGCATAACTTACATAACTCTCGCCTTTTGAGTTTACGAGCAGATTGTCTTTGCCAAGTTCATACTGACCAGTTCTCGTCCCTTGTGGATCAAAGAAGGCGGAAGGACTGATGAATGTCCACTGGATGCCGCTTGCCTGCTGCAACCTTTCCAGATTCTTGGATTGATTATACGCTGAGGCAAAGTACTCTTTAGGGAATTCAGGCGTATCCAGAACACGTGTCGTTTTCTCCTCGTCAACGAAAAGGCTTCCGGCTCCGCCGACAACGATCAATTTAGTTTGAGGCGCGCCTTTGAGGGCATCGATCAGGATGTTCCCTGCCTCCACATGCAAATGTTCTTTCCCTGGAGCTGCACCAAAAGCATTCACAACCACATCGAACTGCTTCAAATCGTCCGCTTGAATGTCGAATATGTCTTTAACCAAAATGGATACCGTTTGATCCTGAACTTTGGCTTCATCCCTGACCACCGCCGTAACTTCATGCCCTCTAGTCCTTGCCTCATTTGAAATCACGCTTCCTGCTTTTCCGCTTGCACCTATGATCGCTATTTTCATTGTAGATTCCTCCTATGATTGGTTGAAAATTTCAGATGTAATCATTTATGTTACAAGTAATAATATAAGTTACAGGTTACTCCTTTGTCAAATGCTAGTTGGATATATGTTCGGCGATATAATTGCGGATTCCGTTGATATATTCCGGGTTTCGCCTTCACTCGCCAATTTCGACGTTCACTTGCCAGTTTCGGCGCTTTACTCGACAATTGCGGTGTTTTATGGTTATTCCCGATCGTATTTTATCTATAAAAAAACACCATTTCCTGTGGAGGCATTTCCACAAGGAATGGTGCGGTTTTCATGCTGCTGTTTCGTTTTTCCGATTTGTGTTCATTAGCAATCCCATACATATGGTGATGAGAGTGAATGCGATAAAGGCCAAAAACGGAATCGTGATGAACCCTAGCCAATTTATATAGTCGACTGAGCATGGGACACCGCTTTGGCACATTTCGAATTGCTGCAGGGCGGGGATCTTTTGCAGGCAATAGTGATACCCCGATACCAGCATCCCCAAAATGGACAGGGGCAGGATGTATCGGTGGATTTTCAGGTCTTGCTCATAAAAGGCCCGGCCTAATAATAGGACGAGTGGGTACATCAAAATTCGTTGGTACCAGCAAAAGGTACAAGGTACATAATGCAGGATTTCACTAAAGTAGAGACTTCCTGCAGTGGCCATGATGGATAATATCCAAGCGAATAATAGCGACTTGTTCATCGACTATTTCTCCTTCGCTGCTTCATCGACCATTTTCTTTAGATCATCTATCGTGTTCCCCTCAAACTTCTTGCCATTGACGAATAGGGAAGGTGTGCCGGATACGGCTAATTCTTCGGCAGTCTTCATATCTTTGTTCCAGTGTTTTTCGGATTTGCCTGCTTTAAAGGAGGTGACCACTTTTTTCACGTCAGCTTCATTTGCGATTTCCTTCAATGTATCTTCTAAGAATTCATCGGTGAATATGTCTTCTTTTTCATATTTATGATCATCGGGCTGCTTACTGAATAATAGCTCATGAAACTTCCAGAAGGTTTCATTTCCTAATTCCTGATATACGCTCTCCGCAAATTTAGCGGATCTAGTGGAATCGACGTTAATGAACGAATAATTCATGAAATAAAATTGCGCTTTTCCTGTATCGACCAACTCACTTTTGATCGATGGAAAGAATTTCTCCTCGAATGTTTTACACACTGGACATTTATAATCACCAAATTCAACAATTTGCACAGGGGCTGAATTATCTCCTAAATAAGGCTGTGATTTATAATCGATTTCATAAGCGGCTGTATCCTCTTCTTTACCGTTAGCCAGGAAAATGAACCCGATAATGATTACAGCCACCAACCCGATGATCCAAAACGTGAATGCAGATGATTGTTTTTGTTTCTTATTTTTTTTATTAGACATCATGAACCTCCATAGCTATTATAGTTGTTTAAAATTCCTTATACAGGTCCCTTGGACTCCATTAAGGCTGATTTCAGTTCCCCCTTTCCATTTGCCGCATACCTGTAACTGATTGATTTACACGGTATAATATAAGTTTCACCATGATGGTTTGTCAATTTAACATACCTTTTATTTATGGCAGCGGAAGTGATTAAATATCATTATAACTTGTAACTACTTGAATTACATGTTAAATAACTATACTATATAGGAATCGAGATTTTAAAGGAGAGAACAAGATGTCCATCAGTACCCGTTTTTCCGTAGGAATCCATATATTATCTCTTTTAGAAATAAATAAGGAATGCGTTAACACATCTGATTATATTGCAAAGAGTGTCAACACGAACCCCGCCTTAATCAGGAAAATTACCGGCATGCTCAAGACTGCAGGCTTGGTGAATGTCAGGCCTGGCATCGCTGGAGCTACATTGGCCAAGGAGCTGTCCGAGATTACTTTGCTCAATGTTTATCATGCCGTTAATGTGATGCAGGATAAAGAACTATTTGGCATTCATGAGAAACCTAACCCAGCATGCCCCGTTGGAAGAAATATACAGGACGCGATAGAGCCGCTCTTTTCAGTCGCTGAACTTGCCTTGGAAAAAGCATTGGGCGCGGTCACGATCGAGGATGTCGTCAAGGAGATCATCGAAAAGGATAAGCAAAGCAATTCCGAATAAGATGAGGATTTCCGGGCTTTCATTTTAAAAGCAAAAACACATGAGGTCGACTCATGTGTTTTTTTCTGCTGATCGTTTATTTATATTTAGGAATTTCAATCGTCAATTTATAGGAATCTAATAAACTATATAGATTATAAATCTGTTTCACTTGCTTGGTTGCCCAGCCAATATCAGTGGCATACTGATGTGAAGCATAGCCATACTTCTCTGCTGCCGTTGGGTTCCACCTCATTTTGTAAAGTGTGTCCTGCCCTGCGGAGATGTAGCCTTTGGCGATGAATTCGGCGCCGCCGATAATGGCCGCTTCCGGCGTGAACCAGCCGGCATTATAGGCATATTGAGCACCGCTGCTGACAGCTGTACCGTCATAAGCTCCCACTCCATACATATTATAGACCGTTCTCCCGTTCACCTTTACTCCTGTTGCCAACGGTGACGTGCCATTCCCTGTCTCCAGCAAGGCATGCGAAATCAAATAAATCTCATTGACTCCATACTTTACCCCTGCGGAAGTGAAGATCGCAGCTTGTCCTTGCAGTATGCCTTTGCCTGAAAGGATTCTATCATTCACTTCGGAAACATTCATATTGGTAACTTGGGAGAGCTTGACGAACTGGTAAGAATGAACTGGATCATTGACGAAATTTTTGGGATTCAGGTTATATTCTATGTCTTCCGGACTAGCATTCACCCATGTCTTGTTATAGCTCACCTCGTACCAGTAGTACCCGTCAGAGCCTTTGACTTTTGATTTAATCGTCAGCGATTGATTATTGCTTACATCCCCGACTACCCAATAATCAGGGCCAGCTCCGCCCCTTACGCGCCAACCGGAGCCTTTGACGGTGCCTTTGGTTGAATTTACGAGAGACAAGCCATCCTCACGTATGTAGGTTTTGTACGCTTTATCTGTTTGCGCATTTGCCGCCATTTGAATTTGCACCATCTTATCCATTGTAAGATTGTACTCTTTTTCGATCTTGATGACCGAGTCATTCGGATTCCCTGGAACATCCGGTGCCTTTTCAGTTAAATATTTCGTGCTCACATAACCCGTTTTTCCGTTAGCCGTGATCCTTGACCAGCCATCTGCTTCCGAATACACGGTTACGGCCGTTTTATCTACTAGCGTAGCTATGATAGAAGCGGACGTCGATGCGCTTGAACGCATATTCAAACTGGAGCCATCATTCACATTTACATATTTGGTAATGGTGGTTACTTCACCGCCTGGATTCTGTCCGGGTTTTTCCGGTGTGGCACCAGGTTTCGTCGTTGATAGATATTGCGTGCTGACGTAACCTTCCCCGCCATACGCTTTAACCTTGGACCAGCCATCTGCTTCAGAGATGACTTCCACCTCTACACCCCTTGCCAATTTCACGATGACCGAAGCGTCTTCTGATGGCTTATTCCTCATATTGAGTGTCCCTGAGTTCACGTTTACATATTTCGTCGTCGTTTTTTCAGGGACCGCCGGCTTGGAGTCCGTTACCGGTTTTGTCGCCGTTAAATATTTGGTGCTGACATGGCCGTCCTTTCCATTGGCCTTGACCTTCGCCCATCCTTTGGATTCCGAATAGACCTTTACCTCGGTTCCCTTTGAGAGCTTGGCGATGATGCTTGCGGTTTCACTGCCGCTTTTGCGCATATTCAGCGTGCTTGCCGTCACGTATTTGGTCGTCGTTTTTTCAGGGACAGTCGGTTTGGGAGCGGTTGCCGGTTTTGTCGCCGATACATATTTGGTGCTGACATATCCGTCCTTTCCATTGGCTTTGACCTTCGCCCATCCTTTGGATTCCGAATAAACCGTCACTTTCGTCCCCTTTGAAAGCCTTGCGACAATGCTTGAACTATCCGACCCGCTTTTACGCATATTGAGCGTGCTTGCCGTCACGTATTTGGTCGTCGTTTTTTCAGGGGCAGTCGGTTTGGGAGCGGTTCCCGGCTTTGCCGCCGATACATATTTGGTGTTGACATACCCGTCTTTTCCATTGGCTTTGACCTTCGCCCAACCTTTCGATTCCGAATAAACGGTCACTTTCGTCCCTTTTGAAAGCCTCGCGACAATGCTTGAACTATCCGAACCGCTTTTACGCATATTGAGCGTGCTTGCCGTCACGTATTTCGTCGTCGTTTTTTGGGTGGTTACTGCGGATCCAGCCGCTGGCTTCGTTGCCGACAAATACTTGGTGCTGACATACCCGTCTTTTCCATTGGCCTTGACCTTGGCCCAACCATTCGATTCCGAATAAACCGTCACCTGCGTCCCTTTTGAAAGCCTCGTGACGATGCTGGAGCTTACGTTACCGCCTTTTCGCATATTGAGCGTGCTTGCCGTCACATATTTCGTCGCCGTTTTTCCAGTTACGGCGGCTTTGGTTACCTGATCAGGCTTCGTTGCCGAAAGATACTTGGCATTGACATAACCATCTTTTCCATTGGCTTTGATCTTTGCCCAACCCTTGGATTCCGAATAGACCGTTACCTGGGTGCCCCTCGTCAGCTTCGCTACTACGGCTGCACTTTCGGTCCCGCTTTTCCGCATATGGAGGGAACCCGTGCTGACATTCACATATTTTGTTGCCGTTTTTTGGGTGGTTACTGCGGATCCAGCCGCTGGCTTCGTTGCCGACAAATACTTGGTGCTGACATACCCGTCTTTTCCATTGGCCTTGACCTTGGCCCAACCATTCGATTCCGAATAAACCGTCACCTGCGTCCCTTTTGAAAGCCTCGTGACGATGCTGGAGCTTACGTTACCGCCTTTTTACTTGTTACGGAAGATTTGGCTGCCTGGTCCGGTTTCGTTGCCGATAGATACTTGGCATTGACGTAACCCTCTTTACCATT
>NZ_PHNG01000723.1:0-9697 GCF_002803435.1 Bacillus sp. mrc49
TCCATTCAATTTCCGGAAACTGCTGCATGATCAATTTCCCTGCCAGCTCCAACGAAACTGGATATTCTGCCACCCAAGGCTTTTCCACTCCGTCTCCTCCTTTTACCGGTTTCTCCCTCTATTGGAGCTGCTGCCGGAACCGCCCCTTCGGCTGCTTGGTCCTTGTGCACGCACCCCTTTGGAACCGCGTCCTTCTTGGCGGCCGCCTCGTGGATTTTCGCGAGTTTGTGCATTACCTTTTTCAGGGCGCCTCCCCCGTGAATCCTCACGCTCAGGCCGGCCTCCGCGTGGTTTCTCCTTGTCCAATTCCCGATTGTCCGCTTGGTTCACGGAACGGTGGCTGCCCCTGTTCGGTCCTCTCGTATCTATTCGCTCCCGGTGGCGTCTTCCCCCGCCAGTACGCGGCCGGCGGGCACCGTCTTCAGAGGAATCTTCATAACGCTTCTTTTTATGTGCCACTTCATCAGGCTGGAACATTTTCACGCCTTCAATCGTCCTTCTTTCGATTTTCATGGAAATCCCTTTTTCCACTTCACTTAAAAGCTGAAGATCCTTCGTCGCGATGAAGGTTACAGCAAGGCCATTCTCGCCCGCCCGTCCTGTACGGCCAATTCTATGGATGTAACTTTCCGCGTCCTCTGGGACATCATAATTAAATACATGCGTCACGCCTTCTACATCGAGCCCCCGTGCCGCAACGTCGGTGGCAACCAAGTATTGCAGCTTTGCATCCCTGAAGTTTTTCATGACACGTTCACGCTTGGCCTGTGAGAGGTCGCCGTGCAGTTCCTCGGAATTGAAGCCAGCGGCCTTTAGGGCATCATTCAATACGGAAACACGGCGTTTCGTGCGGCAAAATATAATGGCCAGATATGGCTGTTCTTCCTTAAGCATGTTCATCAACGAAGACTGCTTGGCACGGTCGGTCGTCTCGATGACAAGCTGCCTGATTTGCTCGACCGTCACCTGCTCTGCCTTTACAGCAGCCGTCAACGGTTTTTCCATGTACCGTTTAGCCAGCTGATGCACTTGTTCAGGCATCGTGGCCGAAAACAGCAGGGTTTGGCGTTGCTCGGGAAGCTGCCCCATGATCTCCTCCACCTCAGGTAAGAAGCCAATATGAAGCATTTGATCAGCTTCATCGAGCACGAGCGTCCGCGTTTCGGAAAGGTCGATGGTTCCCCTTCGCAAATGGTCCAATAGCCTGCCTGGTGTGGCGACGACTACCGATATATTCCTTGTCAGCTTCTTCATTTGCTGCTCGACATCTTGTCCGCCATAAACGGCAAGCACTTGAAGCTCCTCGATTTCATTGGCGAATTTTTTCAATTCCGCAGTGATTTGCAAAGCCAACTCCCTTGTCGGCGTGACGATCAGCGATTGGATGTGGGAGGCCGCGGGATCGACTTTTTCCAGGATTGGCAGCAAGAATGCCAGGGTTTTACCCGTCCCTGTCTGCGCCTTCCCGATGACATCCCTTCCAGCCAGGATATCAGGTATCGCTTTTTCCTGGATCGGAGTTGGAGTGGCTATTCCTATTTGCTTTAATATCGTATTAATCGCCGGGCTGACGCCAAGGTCGATGAAATTTTTCATGTTATTGCCTACTTTCTGAATTCTTCATTTTATTCAATGGTAAATCAACTTGAAATTGTGGATGTATCTTCCTTCGCTTCTGATCATTTTTCTTATTCTGAGCTATTTGTAAGTATATCATTATCTAATTTCGAGAAAACCCGTCACATAAAATTTTTCATGCTATTGTACTTTAGTTATTTTTCTAATATAATTTATAAGATTTTATTACCGAATTATAGATCGAGCTACTTACTTGAGAAAATGGTAAGCATCTCCTCCTTGTAGTGCTTTGCAAGGATTTTTTGTATATAAAAAGGGAGTGACCGCATGTTTAAATTAAAAGAACGGAATTCAAATATCAAGACGGAAGTGCTTGCGGGGCTTACAACCTTTTTAACGCTGGCTTATATCATCGTTGTAAACCCAATGATCCTTTCCGATGCCGGTGTTCCTTTCGACCAGGCATTCACGGCAACCGTCATTGCCATAATAGTCGGGACCCTATGCATGGCCCTTTTAGCCAATTACCCGATCGTCATAGCGCCGGCAATGGGATTGAACGCCTATTTTGCCTATTCGGTCCTCGGGACCCATGATATCTCATACACTGTCGCCTTTTCGGCAGTTTTTGTTACCGGGATCATCTTCATCCTTTTATCGCTCACTTCATTCCGGTCGAAGTTGATCGAAGCCATCCCCAACAATTTAAAGCATGCAATCAGTGCCGGGATCGGCCTTTTCATCACGTTCATCGGGCTTCGTCTGTCAGGTGTCGTAACACAGCATGAATCGAACCTTGTAACGCTTGGAAGCTTCAGGGAGCCGAGTGTAGCGCTCACACTGATTGGTTTGGTCATCACGATCGTGCTGATCGTTCGTAATGTACAGGGAGCGATATTCATCGGCATGATCCTGACGGCCATCATCGCTTTCTTTACAGGTCAGTTGAAAATCGATGGTCTTGTGTCGACCCCTTCGCTACCAGAAGGAATCATCGTCGCGAATCCCATCACGTCCATTGCGGATGTCATCAACTATGGACTTTACGGCGTCGTCTTCTCCATCCTGCTTGTCATGCTTTTCGATACGACGGGAGCCCTTTTGGGAATCGTGCGTCAGGCTGGTTTGCTCAAGGATAATAAGCTTGAGAAATCGGGCAGTGCTTTTTTTGCGGATTCAGTCGGCACGACCGTCGGCGCCATGTTCGGTACTAGCCCGACGGCAGCATCCGTCGAATCCTCCGCTGGGGTGGGCGCCGGCGGCAAGACAGGTTTAACCGCACTTGTAGTGGCGATCCTTTTCTTGATAACCGCTTTTTTCAGCCCACTGATAGGGGCTGTTTCAAATGTAGCGGCCATCACGGCACCAAGCTTGATCATCGTCGGAAGCATGATGATCAAAAGCATAAATGAAATTGATTGGACACACTTTGATGAATCATTCCCAGCCTTTTTGGTCATTGTCGCCATGCCGTTAACTTCGAGCATCGCCAATGGGATAGCCCTAGGATTCATCGCCTATCCGATTTTAAAAATGGCCAGAGGGAAGTTTCGTGAAGTGCACCCCTTTGTGTACATCTTTGCCATCCTATTTCTTTATCAACTGATTTTCCTAGCTTGATCGTTTTCAATGGGGCCCAATGGGTCCCTTTTTTTTAAAACAAGGCTCTGTTAAAGGTAAATGATGATATCTTATGCTTGTCCGAAATCCTGCTATAATTAGAATAAGAACAGGCATTCGTGGGGGTATCAAGGTGAGCAAATCGTTTAGCAACTTATTAAAGTATATCGACACATTACCACATACATAAAAAGAACACGTTTACCAATGGGTTAAACGCTATGTTGAACCTTCTTCCTCTGCTGGTGGTAGTTTTTAATGAAAGGAGAGGATCTAGTGAAGCGGATTACCATTTTTTTTATATCATTGTTATCCCCAATGATATTATTGAGTGGATGCAGTCTAAATGCTGATTCAAAAACTGATTTGTTTCAATATAAGAATTCATATGTTGGTGATAACAGTGCAGTTGGGAATATCGTAAAAGAATTGGCACACAACAAAGAGTTGAATCAAATTTCACTTAAAACCAAGAAAGAACCATATGGAATCACTTTGGAATACATTGATATTGATGCAGAAAAAGTAGATAAAGAAATGAAAGAAACTGTAATATCAAACTCTACCTTTCTTTTTGCTTTGATCAAAAATGTAGATTGGATTACATTCAAATTTCCAGACAATGAATTCTCTGTAACGAAAGAGAAATTACAAGATTGGTACAACAATAAGTTGGATGGATTCGAAAATGAACAGGACTTAAAGAAACTGATACAGGAACACCTGAAGTCTGAGGAATCAGTTAATCAGTTTTTTAACAGTAGAAAATAAAAGTGCTCTTAACCAGAGACTTTTATTTTTTAGGTTAATATCAATAACTAACTTTAACAGAGCTTAAAACAAAAAAGGATATCCAACTTGCCGTCGGATATCCTTCTCTTTCATTCATTGATTCATTTGATCGAGAAAATCTCCAAGAAGATCGTCGAGGTTCTCCTCTTCCGTCTCCGGTTCTTCCTCTTGCCGTTCCAATTCATTCAAGCCCCAGTCAAAGTCATCCAGTTCCTTCTTGGGCAAGTTTTCCTGGACTTCCATGATCGGATCGTCTTCCTCCGGTTCGGCCTGTAAATATGGTTCCTCATTCAATACATTGCCGTTTAAAGACGCAAGCAACGCCGTAGCGCGTAAAGGATCGGATAAAAGGTGATACATGATCGTTCCAAGCATAGCTTCCGAGTGGGAATGCTTGAGCCAATCACGCTGCGATTTGCTTAGCTTATTCGGCATCGGCAGGGCGATCATTTCCCGATCCTGATGGGTGGCTTGCCCGACTCCATCGAGAACATACTCGGCAATTTTACTGGAAAAATTCCTTCTTTCCGTTTCTTTCAATTTCTGCAGCAGCCTTAACGTATAATCTGATACATCCGAAGGGATACGAAAAGTGATGGCTTGTCCTCTCTTAATTTCAGAAGAAGCTGTTTTTTTCATTCTCCCACCTATTTAATGGAGCCTGTTCTTTGCTCTTTCCTCTTTGGATGGGCTTGATTTTGTTCCTTTTTTGCATTCCGGCGATTGAAGTCCGAAATCAATTTATAATAGGCGTTTGCCATCATCCAAACGCTTTCCCGCTCGTCTTCGAAAAAGTCGATATTGTAGCCATCGAAATTTTGGTTCAATGTTTTCAAGTAATCTTTCAGGACAATCGATCCCCCGCCAACAAAGTAGCAAATTTCCGTTTGGGAATTTTTTTGCCAGACGTTACGCAGGTGGCGATATTGTTTCTTGGCAAGCTCACCTAAAATACGGTCGACGATATCATGCACGCTTGTCCGGCTTCCGCGGACCATGATATGATTGCGATCATTTTTCTTCGTGATGATTTCAACGACATCGCGCCTGCTGTCCAGCTCGACACCATGTTTTTTCCTGATTTCCTCACGGATCGACTCAAGCGCTTCAGCCACTCCCAAGTTGAAACCTTGCGCCTTATCGTCGTCTACTTTACGGTTTTTAATGACCGCGATATCCGTCGAAAGTCCGCCGATATCCTGAATCAGTATCCTTCTATCTATTAATTCACGGTTGATGATATTCAAGTCATTGTCCATGACCAAATTGATGTAAGCAGCAAAGCCCTCTGGATAGACCTTCACTTCATCGAATTTGATATTGACCTTCAACCCTTGGTATTTAGGGGTAATCAGGAATTCCACCTGATGGACCGAACCTAGTAACTTCGAGCGGTACCCGACGTCTTTTCCTTCTTTAACCTCACGAAGGGGCAAGCCGGTTCCAAGTGTATAATTGGCTTCCACAACATTATTCACTTTTTTGAATGTATCATTGTTCCCCTGTTTGGCAGCGTCCAAAGCCAGGGCTGCAAAAAGCATGACCAATGTTTGATCTTCCTCCGATTTACTGCTTCCCATATCCAATTCGGTAGGGTTATCACTCTTTGTTGCCAGATTCCCGACGCGATAGATGGCATTATTATCTTGCAGGGCTGGTGAATGAACTCTGATATGAATCCCTTCCAACGGGTTTTTTTCATCAAGTTCTTCAATCCCGATGACCGGGCGATCTTCTATGTCCTTTGCAATGACGTTTGGTATATATAGCTCTGACTCTAGCTTTCCAAAAATAGCTTTGATAGCATCATTACCTACGTCTACTGCTGCGATTCTAGAACTCATCTAAAAACATCCCCTTTTTCATAGAAAAAAATTTAAGTGAAGCATTCTTCTCAAGGATAGAAAAAATTGCCACGATAGTCAATCCTTCATAAGTTGTAGCTATATTTGTCGAAATGTTTTCAAATTGTTTACAATAGGAACAAATATGTACACACCTTGTATATAGCCATGTGTACATGATTGTAAACATGTTTACATATTTGTGTACATTCAGTCTATTTTTGTTTACTTGTATACGTTTTTGTAAACACCCAAATAATGTATTCCACATCCCCCCCTCCTTCAAAAAACAAGCGTATAAAAAGTGATTTTGGGTATGGTAATAAATGGACAATTCACTATTGGAGAGTAATGGAGGTAATTACATGACTGAGAAAAATACAGATCTTCCTCAATTCCCGGAACCTTTTTGGCGTAATGCATTGGATTTTCCCTCATTTGCTAAGTTGGATTCGGATATCACCACCGATATCTTAATCGTGGGCGGCGGAATTACCGGAATCACTTCTGCTTACCTTCTAGCGAAACAGGGGGTAAAGGTCACACTCATTGATGCAGGCAAAATCCTGAATGGAACGACAGGACACACGACAGCGAAAATCACGGCCCAGCATGGCCTCATTTACGATCAATTGATTACGGACCATGGAGCAGAGAAGGCCAAGCTTTATTATGAAGCGAATGCTGAAGGAATGCAGCTCATCAAAGACCTGGTCGCCGAACATTCCATCGACTGTGACCTGACCGCACAGGATGCCTATGTTTACGCGAATACGGATGAATATAAAAACAAAATCCAAAAAGAACTGAAAGCCTATCAAAAGCTTGGCATCAGGGGTGACTACACCGATGAAATCCCGTTCTCCATCCCTTGCAAAGCTGCCGTGATCATGAAGGATCAAGCCCAGTTTCACCCGTTGAAATATTTAACGGCGCTGATTTCCACAATCCAGGAGGCTGGCGGCACAATCCACGAATATACAACGGCAATGAAAATTGAAGACGGCGATCCACCGACCGTCTTGACCGATACGGGACATAGCATCAAAAGCAAGCAAGTAATCGTTGCTTCCCACTTCCCTTTCAATGATGAAACGGGCCTATATTTCGCCCGTGTGCATGTAAAAAGGTCGTATGTACTGGCAATCAGGACCGAGAAGGAGTATCCCGGCGGCATGTATTATTGTGCCGACAGCCCTTCACGCTCCCTCCGCTACACGGAAGGTGAAGATGGCGAGAAGCTGATCCTTGTCGGCGGCGATGGCCATAAAACGGGGCAGGGAGTCTCGACGATCGAGCATTATGAAGCTTTGAAAGACTTCAGCTCGAACTATTTCGATGTTACGGATATTCCTTATCGCTGGTCGGCACAGGATATCGTGACACCGGATAAGATTCCCTTCGTCGGTCCGGTGACCCCCAATCATCCAAACGTCCTGATTGCTACCGGTTATGCTAAATGGGGCATGACCAATGGATCGATCGCTGCAAAGATCATGACCGACCATATTTTGCAAAAGGACAATCGGTATGCCGATTTGTATAACCCTTCCCGCTTAAAGGGTTTGATGAATATGGTCGAAGACAATGCCGATGTCGCGAAGCATATGATTAAGGGGAAATTGGCCGTCATCCAAAAAACTCCAGAGGATGTAGGCATCGATGAAGGAGCGATCGTGAAAGTCGACGGAGACAAGGCGGGCTGTTACCGCGATCATGACGGCCAGCTTCATATCGTCGACTCCACGTGTACCCATATGGGCTGCGAGGTTGTCTGGAATAGCGGTGACCGTACATGGGACTGCCCTTGCCATGCCTCTCGGTTCTCCATCACAGGAGAGGTGCTGAATGGCCCAGCTGTCGAGCCTTTGAAGAAAATACGATAATGGTCCTCTCCTAATGGTCGACTAGGCCCGCTGTTTTCCTTATACTGAAGTTACTGCATGAACGAATCGTTGCAAATACCTCAAAAAGGATGGGATCGAACATGAACGGTAAAAACCGGAAAGATATTACACCAGGTACGTCTGTAGATATTGTACTGAAAGCTGATCAACGCAGCGGTAAACTGACAAACGGAACGGTAAAGGATATTTTGACCAACTCCAGCAGTCACCCACATGGAATAAAAGTAAGATTGACCGATGGCCAGGTTGGCAGGGTCCAAGTCATCCATAAGTAAACCGCACTCGGTCCAGGCCGAGTGTTTTTTTAATTTTTCAAGCAAACGGGAATGACAGCGATATTTCAATCATGTTTCCCGCCCATACTTCGTACAATAGGGTTATGTATCTCTTTAAAAAGGCTGGTGTCATAATGAATCAACAATATATTGCCCGCAATGATGAACATACATTGAAGGTTTCCGGCTCGGAAACGCTGCAAGCAGCTCCCGATCAAGCCACCATCACCCTTGGGGTCATGACGGAGAATGAGGACCCGCAGCAGGCACAGCAGGCCAATTCCCAAGCGATCGCGAATGTCATCGCCTCCCTTAAATCCGCGGGCATTCCCGAAGAACATATGAAAACGAGTGAATACAGAATCGATCCGCAATATGATTATATCGATGGAAAGGAATTGTTCAAGAATTATAAAGTCCAGCATATCATCCAGGTCCAAACGACCGACATCGAAAAAATCGGAAGTTTACTTGACACAGCTGTCAAAAGCGGCGCCAATACGGTCACGAGCATTCGCTTTTCCTTATCAAATCCAGAAGCTTACTATAACCAAGCACTTTCGCTCGCATTAAATAATGCTTACGAAAAAGCGCTGTCCATGGCCCAAACGATAGGAATCTCATTGAATCCCATCCCCAATCAGGTTGAAGAGGTATCCGAAACGGCAGCTCCCATGCTTTACCAGTCGAGTTCCTTTGCAAAAATGGCTGTCACCCCGATCCAGCCTGGGGAATTGAACATCACTGCCTCCGTAAGGGTCGAATACACGTACTAAAACACCCCTCTTTCCATGCTAAAAACCCCCCCTTGGTTTGCCAAGGGGGGCACTTCACTTTAAAAGACTACCGTTTTATTTTCATGGACAAGGACACGATCCTCCAAATGCCATTTAACGGCACGGGCGAGCACCCTCCGTTCAGCAGAACGGCCGATTTTCTTCATATCCCCTGCCGAATCACGATGATCGACACGTTCGATATCCTGCTCGATGATCGGACCTTCATCCAAGTCATTCGTCACATAATGTGAGGTCGCCCCAATCAGCTTGACACCCCGGTCATATGCCCGTTCATAAGGCCGTGCCCCGATGAATGCAGGTAAAAAGGAATGATGGATATTGATGATTTTATTCGGATGGGCCGCTACGAAATCCGGCGTCAGGATCTGCATATACCTCGCTAACACAATCAGGTCGATATTGAATTCCTCGAGAAGGCCAAGCTGCTTCGTCTCCACTTCCTTACGAATATCCTTATTTGCAGGAATATAATAAAAAGGAATGCCCATCGATTCGACAATTTGTCTCGTATCTTCATGATTACTGATGACAAGCGCTATATCGGCCAACAAATCCCCGCTTTGCCATTCCCATAGCAATTCAAGCAGGCAATGCGGCTCCTTGGAAACGAAAATCGCCGTCCGCTTCAAATCACTCACATGCGTAAGTGTCCATTCCATCGAAAATGCTGCCGAAACCTCTTCAAAAGCCGATTCCATTTCCGCTGCCCTCTCCTTTAATCCTGGGCAATCGAATTCAATCCGCGTAAAAAAAGTACCACCCTCAGGATTCATCGAATACTGGCTTAACTCGACGATATTTGCATCATATTGTTTAAGGAAGGCCGTAACTGTCGAAACGATTCCTGGCTGGTCCGGACATTTAATAATCAAACGGCCCCG
>NZ_PHNG01000724.1:0-4927 GCF_002803435.1 Bacillus sp. mrc49
CACTTCGGCCGGCTGAGATGAAACGCTGGCCAATTTTTGGCGGTAGCCTTTCGCATAACCTGGCACATCATCATCAATGTACCAGAAACCCGTTTCCGGGAATCGCTTTTCAATAGCCGCAACCACTGATTCCAATTCCCGTTCGAATAAAACGACTTTTGGTGCTGCATCATTTAAAATGAAGGCCACTTCTTCCGGCATGAGGCGGAAGTTGATTGGATTAAAGATTGCGCCGATTTTTGCGCAGGCAAAGAATGCAGTGGCAAGCTCTTCATTGTTATAGAGGTACGTGGAGACTCTGTCGCCTTTTCGAACGCCTTCCGCCTGCAAGGCAGCCGCCAACCGATTCACCTGGTCATTCCACTGAATATACGTGTAGCGGATATTTCTTCTCACGTCGTAGATAGCCTCTTTAATGGGGAATTTCTGAACGGTCTGATCAAAGATATTTTTAATCGTTACTGACATATCATTTCCTCCTCAATTAAGCCACCCCTCAACAGAACGAGCTCTTACGTCAGTCTGGCGATAGTCGGCTGTTTCACTTTTTCAGCTTGCCTTTCGTGCAAATGACCCATGTTCATGATCGCAGGCTTCATTTCAATCCAATCTTTCAATGATCGTGGCGTTGGCCATCCCATGTCCCTCACACATTGTTTGCAGCCCATAGCGCCCTCCTGTCCTTTCCAGCTCATGAATCATGGATACCATGATCCGCGCACCACTGCCACCAAGAGGATGTCCTAAGGCAATTGCCCCGCCATTGGGATTCAGCTTCTTCGGATCCGCCCCGGTTTCTTTAAGCCACGCAATCGGTACAGGAGCAAAAGCCTCATTCACTTCAAAAATATCGATATCATCAATGGAAAGTCCCGCTTTTTCCAATGCTTTTTGTGTCGCGGGGATCGGTCCGGTCAGCATCAGCGTGGGATCTGAGCCGACGACGACCCTCGTATGCACCTTAAATCGGGGTTTCAAGCCAAGTTCTTCGGCTTTACTGCGCTCCATCAATAATAAAGCGGCGGCACCGTCACTGATCTGACTTGAGTTGCCTGCGTGAATCAACCCATTTTCTTGAAAAACGGGCTTCAGGCCTGAGAGTACTTCCAGAGTAGTTCCGCTTCTAGGACCTTGATCCTCCGTAACTTCAAGATGATTCCCTTCTTTATCGGTACCGATTACGGAAATCATTTCACGTTCGAAATGTCCTTCTTTTTGAGCACGTATCGCTTTGGCATGGCTCGTAACGGAAAATTGATCGCAATCCTCCCGTGTAATCCCCCACTTCTTTGCTATCCTCTCAGCAGATATCCCTTGGTTGATCACCTCATAGCTGTCTGAATACTTTTGACTCGTTGTTGCCCCTTGGTAATTCGAACCCATTGGGACTCGGGACATGTTTTCGACCCCGCCGGCCACTACTACATCCATATCCCCCGACAAGATGGCCTGGGAAGCAAAATGAACGGCCTGTTGACTTGAACCGCATTGACGATCGATTGTCGTTCCCGGCACCTCAATCGGATACCCGGCAATCAATGCAGCAACCCGAGCTATATCGCCGGCCTGCTCCCCAGACTGTGAAACGCATCCTAAAATGACATCATCGACAAGGGCAGGATCAATATCCACTTTTTCCATTAGCTTCTTCAATACTTCCCCTGCCAGATCATCTGGGCGAATGTCTTTCAAGACACCGTTCCGTCTGCCTACTGGAGTCCGAATCCCTTCTACGATAACCACTTCGCGCATATGCACGCTCCCCCTCCATATCCTGTTTTCCTTTAAAGGCCAAGATTTTTAGCGATGATTTTCTTCATGATTTCATTTGTTCCCGCATAGATGCTAGCCACTGGAATGTCCCTGTACCTTCTGGCAATCTTGTACTCCTCCATATATCCATAGCCGCCGTGAAGCTGCATGCATTCAATGGATATTTTTCTGGCGGTCTCGGTCAAGCGCCATTTTGCCATCGACACCTCTGTGACGACCTGTTCCCCCGCCATATGGTTGGAGATCAATTGATCAAGGAAAGCACGGCCCATTTTAATTTCAGTTGCCATTTCGGCAATCTTAAATTGAGTATTTTGAAATTGGCTTACGGATTTTCCGAATGCTTCCCTGCTTTTTACATATTCAATCGTATCGTCAAGCATATCCTCTGATGCCGTTTGGGCACAAATGGCGACGACAAGGCGTTCCTGCTGCAATTTTTCCATTAAATATGTAAAACCCTTGCCTTCTTCACCAAGCAGATTTTCTTTCGGCACCCGGCAATCCTCAAAAATAAGTTCAGCTGTATCCTGACTGTGCAAACCAAGCTTCTTCAGTTTTCTCCCTCTTGAAAAACCTGGTGTATCCCTTTCAACCACGACCAAGCTTACGCCTTTGTGCTTCGGAACCGCATTGGGATCCGTTTTGCATGCCACGATGACGAGATCCGAATGAATGCCATTGGTGATGAATGTCTTTTGCCCGTTCAAAATGTAATGATCTCCATCCAAAATCGCCGTCGTTTTGATATTGGCCAAGTCAGAGCCTGTTCCAGGTTCCGTCATGGCAATGGCCGTAATGATTTCCCCTGTTGTACATTTTGGAAGCCAGCGCTGCTTCTGCCATTCATTCCCATAGGCAGTGATATACGGAACAGTAATGTCACTGTGAAGCCCGAAACCAATGAAACCAGAACCAACCCTTTCGAGTTCTTCATTAATTATGACCGCAAATCCCCAATCCCCCCCGGAACCCCCGAACTCTTCTCCAAGGTCGGGACATAAAAAGCCTTGCTCACCCATTTTCATCCAAAATGACCGAGGAATGATTCGTTCTTCCTCCCAGCGCTCATAGTTTGGGATCGCTTCTTTTTCTAAAAACTTTCGGAATGATTTTCGAAAAATCTCATGCTCTTCATTCAAATATGGATGTTTCATCTTGTCTATCTCCTTTGTTTGCTTTATGAGTTCTCCCTTTCCTTTGGAGGAAGGTTTTTTCAAAGATTAATAGGGTCCCAACACTTACCTAGGCGACATCCGGATGGCCCCATCCAGCCTAATCGTTTCTCCATTCAGCATCGGATTCGTTATGATACTTTCCGTAAGTTTTGCATACTCATCGGGATATCCCAGCCGAGAAGGAAACGGCACGGTTTTTCCAAGGGACAACCTCGCTTCTTCAGGCAATGAGTCGAACATTGGTGTATGGAACAAGCCCGGTGCTATCGATACGACACGGACCCCCTTTGTGGCAAGCTCCCTGGCAATCGGCAAAGTCATTCCAACCACTCCTCCTTTGGAGGCACTATAGGCGGCTTGTCCTATCTGCCCTTCAAAGGCAGCTACCGATGCAGTATTGATAATCACCCCGCGTTCGCCGTCTTGGTTCGGTTCATTTTCGACCATTTTTTGGGCAGCCAGACGGATCACATTGAATGTACCGACCAAATTGATAGCTACCACTTTTGAGAACGCTTCCAATTCATGTGCGCCTTCTCTGCCGATGACCTTCCGCGCTATCGCAACGCCTGCACAATTGATGACCGTATTAATGCTCCCGAATCTTTCCATGCCTTTTTCCAACGCTCTGCTTACACTCTCTTCACTCGTTACATCCGTCTTGACAAACAGGACTGAATTTCCCAATTCCTGCTCCATTTTTTCCCCATTTACTTCCGAGAGATCGAGGATGACCGCTTTTCCACCTTTTTTAATGATATTTCTTACAGCTGCCGCTCCGAGACCTGAAGCTCCTCCTGTCACTGCTGCAATGGTTTTTTGAATATCCAAATGCCTCACCTCATTCGTTTCGTCTAGAATATATATTCATCTTTTTCCATCATCAAAACCTAATTTCCATATTAAATTTGTAACCTGACCAGGTTTTCGTTCATTTTCAAGTCATGAAGGTTTTTATTGAATCCTTGGATCATCTGTTCAAAATCCTCTTTCAATTCATTCAACTCTTTAATGCGCTCATTTATTTCGTGTAATTTCTGTCCTGCCGTGTCAATCGTTTTTTCCAATTGCTTGATGCCTGTCCTGTCCTCATCAAACAAAAGGACAATATCCTTTATTTCCGCTAACGAGAACCCATATTTTTTTCCACGCATGATGATTTTGAGTTGGGCATACTCTTTCTTTCCATACGCCCTTTTTCCTGATTCTGTACGCTTTGGCTTTAGCATGCCTAGTTCCTCATAATACCGGAGCGTCCTTGTCGTCAATTCGAATTCTTGCGCTAACTCAGAAATGGTGTACATGTTAAAAACCACACTTTACAAAGGGATTATTTACCTTTATCTTACCATTGACGTTAACGTAAACTTCAATAAATATTCACAAAATTTATACTATATGAAACTATATGGAAGATTCAACCTGGTATACTAGGGGTATATTCATTATATAGAAGGGAAGGATTATCATGATTTGTTCAAAAATATTAGTAGCTTATGATGAGTCTGAATTGGCACTTAAATCTTTAGAAAAGGCGATAGAGTTAGCGAAGCTTGATCCGGCCATTGAAGTGCAGGTGCTTCACGCTGTTACTCTACCGATCAAATCAAACATTTACGGCAATGCCTTTCAGGAAATAGAAGAATCGATGCGCAAATATGGCAATGAAGTGATAGGAAAAGCGGAAGCCCTATTATCGGAAATTCCGAATGCTTCCCAAACATTTGTCGTCGAGGGGTCTGCCATCACGGCCTTATTGGAACATGCAAAATCCCATAACTGTGACCTTATCATCATGGGCAGCCGCGGATTAAGCGGATTCAAGGAATTCCTCGGCAGCGTGAGCCATTACATCGTTCAGCATTCGCCTGTGCCTGTCCTCTTAGTTAAATAAAAAGGGATGGGGTGACATATAGTAAGAAGCTGGGTTCCTTAGGAGCCCAGCTTTTTTGATCCGCTTGTTTTACAAACACTTC
>NZ_PHNG01000725.1:0-51083 GCF_002803435.1 Bacillus sp. mrc49
ACGGTATTCATGGACATTCCGCTATTATTCGAAAGTAAACTGACCTACATGGTTGAAAAAACACTTTTGATCTATGCGGATGAACGGGTTCAATTGGAGCGCTTGATGAACAGGAACGGTCTATCGGAGGCGGAGGCCCTTGCCCGAATCCATTCACAGATGCCTTTAGCCGATAAGAAAGCTCTAGCGGATGCGATCATTGATAATAATGGAGAACTGACGGAAACGAAGAAGCAAGTCAGGGCCATACTCAACGATTGGCATGTCATATAGTTGTCATTAAAGGAAGGAACCAGTAGGTTTCTTCCTTTTGTGTTGAAAAAACAGGATTAATCCGCATTTTTATTAGCACAATTAATCTTAATTATGTTATACTAATTACATAAGAGGGGTAATAAGTATAACATTAATATTTTTCAGGAGGGTCCGAACAATGAATTCAAGAGTAGCGATTAACGGATTTGGGAGAATCGGGAGAATGGTTTTCCGAAAGGCCATATTAGATGAGAGTTTGGACATTATTGCAATCAATGCAAGCTATCCTGCTGAAACGTTAGCCCATTTACTAAAGTATGATACGATACATGGTAAATTCGACGGCATCATTGTAGCGGAGGATGATTCACTTGTTGTGAATGGCCGCCGGGTACAACTTATCAATAACCGCGATCCAAAGCAATTGCCTTGGAAAGAGATGAACATAGATATCGTAATCGAAGCTACAGGCAAATTCAATGAACGTTCCAAAGCGGCTCTTCATTTGGAGGCAGGGGCAAAACGGGTGATATTATCTGCACCGGGGAAAAATGAAGACGTTACCATTGTCATGGGCGTCAATGAGGAAGTGCTCGAAATCGACAAGCATTTTATCATATCCAATGCTTCCTGTACGACTAATTGTCTTGGGCCTGTTGCAAAAGTGCTTGATGAGAAATTCGGTATAAATAACGGTTTGATGACGACGATCCATTCTTATACAAATGATCAAAATAATATCGATAACCCGCATAAAGACTTAAGACGCGCCCGTGCCGCAGCGGAAAGCATCATTCCGACGACGACAGGAGCTGCAAAAGCGATCTCCCTCGTGCTGCCTCAATTAAAAGGCAAGCTTCACGGAATGGCCATCCGCGTACCTACACCTAACGTGTCCTTGGTCGACCTTGTTGTGGACTTAAACCGAGATGTCACCATCGATGACGTGAACCAAGCATTCATCGATGCCTCGGAAAATGAACTGAAAGGCATATTGGAGTTCACGACGGAACCACTGGTTTCCTGTGACTTCAAAACCAATCCGCATTCCGCCATCATCGATGGGCTGACAACGATGATGATTGGCGATAGGAAAGTGAAGGTCCTAGCTTGGTATGACAATGAATGGGGTTACTCCAACCGCGTAGTCGACCTGGTGAAATTGGTGGCATCCGAATTGAAAAAAACAGCAGAAGTTGAATTATCAGTAAAATGATCCTTTTAGGATTTTATCGTGTACCATTTGTGAAGGACATATAAAAAGGGCTAAGTAACTTGAAGGAGGTGCTGTCTGCAATTTGCAGGCGGCATCTTTTTTAGGTTCCGCTGTCTTTCGATCATGGATGGAACGATCGAGGTACAGTTACTCGCGAGTTTAGTCTTTGCATTGAATTTGAGCCGGAGTTTTCACGCAGAGTGGGGAGGGGGTGCGATACTCCTGCGGGTAAATAGTCAAGGGGAGATGCCGAAAGCATAAACGCAGAGGATAGGGAGCGCATGCAGTGCAATGGAACGTTCTTAAGCGATAGGTAATAGAGGTGTTACTTAACGTTACGGTCTGCATGATAGACTTTTTTTTGCCCTTTTTTTCAACAGTTTCATATATTTCCTAGCGGTTATGAGCGGCAGCAATAAACTGGAGTGAAGGCAATCTGGCTTTCTTGAACTTCGATTTGGCCATTCGTAAATGCAGTTTATCTTTCCGAAACTTCAAATTTGCAGTTGCAAAAAAAATTCAAACAATATATACTATGAATCGTGAACTTCTTCAAATGAGGTTTGCATGATGGCTACTTAAAGGGTTAGGACCTCTTTGGACTAACTTTCCCCCGTGGTAGTTATCAGAACTAATTTTAATCATTGTAAGGGGGAAGCTTAATATGGAAACAGCTTACACTATGGAAACAATGGGTAGACATGTCATTTCTGAACTTTGGGGTTGTGACTTTGAAAAACTGAACAATATCGATTTGATTGAAAAGATTTTTGTTGATGCTGCTTTGAAATCAGGTGCAGAGGTACGTGAAGTTGCCTTTCACAAGTTTGCTCCACAAGGAGTCAGCGGGGTTGTCATCATTTCTGAGTCTCATTTGACGATTCACAGTTTTCCAGAACACGGCTATGCGAGCATCGATGTCTATACATGCGGTAACTTGGATCCGAATATTGCGGCAGATTATATTGCAGAAGCTTTAAATGCGCAAACACGTGAAAATATCGAATTACCACGTGGATTAGGTCCGGTACAAATGAAAAAAACCAATATAAGTGCCCTATAAAAAACACGTATACACAGAGATGCCATGGGTGCATCTCTTTTTTAATTGCAATGATCCAGCCGTTTCTGACGGTGTGAAAAATAAAGGCAAGAAGCGGCTGCAGCCTTCAAGTTACACTTTTTACTTGTACTGGCCGTTCCTTTTAATATAAGATTGAGCTAGAAGATAATTTTACTTGGGGAACATTTAGATAGGGGAGTCCTACATAAAATACGGAGCTGATAATGATGAAATGCCCATCATGTCAATATAACGGAACAAGAGTGCTCGATTCCAGGCCTGTCGATGAAAGCAAATCGATTCGACGTCGCCGTGAATGCGAGGCATGCGGTTTTCGATTCACGACATTTGAAAAGGTGGAGGAAACACCGCTTATTGTAGTCAAAAAGGGCGGGACACGGGAAGAGTTCAGTCGTGATAAAATCCTGCGTGGCTTGATCAGGGCTTGCGAAAAACGGCCGGTTCCCTTGAAAGAGCTAGAGCAAATTACCAGTTATGTAGAGAAGGAACTACGCAACCAGGGCATATCGGAAGTGAAGAGCGACAATGTCGGCGAGATGGTGATGGACAAGCTGGCTGAAGTCGATGAGGTTGCCTATGTAAGGTTCGCATCCGTCTATCGGCAATTTAAAGATATCAATGTCTTTATCGATGAACTGAAGGATTTGATTAATAAAGAAAGAAAGCAGAGCTGAAGATTCACTTTGGCTCTTTTTTCACTACATCTTTTGAAAGGTTTGAATGGAGATGTCAATGCATTGGCAAGAATTGCTCCCAGCAGATTCATACTTGGTCTCATCTGCGGGGCTGCTTCATGATTATGATCGGAAAATATTGACCCGACTATATCAACCTCTTATTGGACCTATTTGCATTAGCCTATACATGACGCTGTGGAGTGAGCTGGAGGAAAACAGGCTATGGGCGGAAACCTCCTCTCATTATCAATTGATGAATACCATCGGACTGAAGTTAGGTGACATTTACGAAGCGCGTCTATTACTTGAGGGAATCGGCTTGCTGAATGTATATAAGCAAACGAAAAACGATTCGAAGGAATTCATCTATGAATTGAACCCGCCGCTGTCACCGCAGCAGTTTTTCACGGACGGGATGCTGAATATCTACCTATACAAAAAAATCGGCAAAGCGCAATTCAATCGGTTAAAGCGATTCTTTTGTGATGATCAGATCCTGACAGATCAATATGACAGGGTGACGAAGTCTTTTGCGGAGGTCTTCTCATCGGATCATTTGGACTCTTTATATGTAACGGATGAAGCGAAAAATGAATGGAAACCGATGCCCGAACAGCGTTTCATCGACCGGGCGGAGGGGGTCGAGCCTTCGGGGTTCGATAGCCTATTTGATTTTGAGCTGTTATTTGCCGGGATTAAATCCTCGATCGTCCCCAAAAAGGCCTTTACGCCGAAAATTAAAAGCACGATTGCCAAACTTGCTTTTTTATATGGCATCGATCCGCTCGAAATGCAAAAACTAGTCATGGATGCCGTTTCATTGGATGATGAGATCGATGAGGAGAGTCTCCGAAAAGCGGCAAGGGATTGGTATCAAATCGAACGGCAGGCTGACATGCCATCCCTTGTCAATCGGGTGCAGCCGGTTCGTGAACGGACACAAAAAGCGGAACCGAAAACGCAGGAACAAGAGCTGATCCGCCATTTGGAAACCATTTCACCACGCGAGCGCCTTATGCAATTGTCCGGCGGTGCGGAACCATCAAGCGGGGATTTGAAGGTTGTGGAAGGCGTGATGATCAATCAAAAGCTCAATCCGGGTGTCGTCAATGTCCTGATTGAATATGTCATGCTCAAAACGGATATGAAATTCACGAAGGGCTATGTGGAAAAGCTGGCTGGCCATTGGGCGCGGCTGAAGGTTTCCACCGTCATCGAGGCGATGGAGTTAGCCAAAAATGAACATCGGAAATATCAGGACTGGGCGCAAGGCAGCAGGAATGCGGCCAAAGGCGGACGGAAAAAGACGATTCGGGAAGAAGTGGTTCCGGAATGGCTTGAGAAAAAGGAAGAAGCTGTGCAGGAGCAGAAAGCCGATCAGCCTGAATTGGATGCCCAAAAACGTGATCTTCAGGAGAAATGGAAACAGTGGAAAGCAGGAGGTGAAATGAACGATGGAAAAGATCAATAGATCCCTTAACAAATTGGCGAATACGAACCAATTTCAACAGCGGTACGAAAAGCTGAAACAGGAGATTTTTGAAGACGAGCAGGTGCGGTTATTCTTGAATGCCCACAGTTCGACTGTCACGGATGAAATGATTGATAAAAACTTGGGAAAGCTTTATGAATTCACTTCACAAAGCAATAAGTGCGACAAATGCCCGAGCTTGGATGGTTGCATCAATATGATGCATGGGTATTATCCGAAATTGGTCGTTCAAGGGAAGGCGTTGAATCTGCATTATGAAGTTTGCCCGCGGAAGCTCGCGGAGGATGAAAAGCGGAAAAGGGAGAAGTTGATTCGCAGCCTATACGTGCCGAAGGATATTTTAAGGGCATCGATCGAGGATTTTACCCAAACGGATGATGAAAACAAACGCTTGGATGTTTTAAGTAAAGCGATGTCGTTCATTATGGAGTATGAACCGGGAAAAAGGCAAAAGGGCTTATATATATATGGGAAGTTCGGCGTTGGCAAAACGTACTTGTTAGGTGCGATTGCCAATGAACTTGCGGAAAGGCAAATTGCCTCCCTTATTGTTTATGTACCCGATTATTTAAGGGAACTTAAGGGGTCGATCGGTGATAATACGGTCAATGAAAAAATTGAGATGGTGAAAACGGCACCGGTCCTCATGCTGGATGATATTGGGGCCGAGTCGATGACGAGCTGGGGGCGCGATGAAGTCTTCGGCCCGATCTTGCAATTCAGGATGCTGGAAAACCTGCCCACGTTTTTCACTTCGAATTTTGATATGAATGGCCTGGAGAATCACCTGACCTTTTCACAGCGCGGTGAGAAGGAGGAAGTGAAGGCGGCCCGGGTCTTGGAAAGAATTCAATATTTAGCGGAGCCTGTAAGACTTGATGGAGTGAACCGCAGAAGATAAAGGATAGTGATCTCTGATTAGAGGTCACTTTTTTCTTGAATACAGCCCCCAGCCACTTCTAAACCTGTCCCCGCCTCCATATACTTGAAAAAAGGAGCAAGGGGGAAGGGGGGATGTCGTAGTGCAAATTTCGTTTCAAAATGATTCAGAGGCATTGAAATTGCTGGATTTCGTTTCTGTCCATCCATTAGGGGCAGAATTTCGACCATACATTCGATTTCTTCCGCAGCAAGGCATGCATGTGGACATGACAGAATCTTCAGGTGAAAAGTGGTTGATCCTGCTTCGTGACTCATTCCATTCTTTTTTATTGGAAGAAAAGACGCTATCCGTACTTGAGCAAATCATCGTCGGGAAGTTTTTCTATAGGGAGAGGGAAGAAATCGAAGCGATCATTGAAATTGCCTCATCCATCATTGAAGGGGAAAGGTCCGCGAATGGGGATGCGGCATTCAGAACGGAGAAACGCTCGATCGAGCAGGGACTGCAAAGCATTTTGGAGGGGAGGGTATCTTTTTCATTCGATTCCTTCACGACCTTCCGATTGAAGTCATTCCAGCACACGTTGGAGAAGTATGTAGTCAAGGCGATTGATGAATATAAATTGGAACAGGACTATCAAAATTTCATCGCTACGCTCCGTGATTGCCTTTTTGGCCAAGAGCCGAAATTAACAAAGCTTCACCTCGTCAACCGTGATGGTTTTCATTTCTATGATCAAGGATTTACCAAGCTCGACCGCCCGAGAATCAATAGTTTGATCGATAGGAGGCTGCTTGCCAAAAGTTCACTTTTTCTCGACACGGTGATACTGGCCCCGCTATTATCGATCGCACCCGTTAACTTATACATCTATACAGATGACAAGGAAGAGGGGCTGATTCAAACGATCTCAAGGATTTTTGAAGAGCGGGCGACTGTTCTGCCACTTTCGTCATTTTCCCGTGCAAATGAATAACTTTCTTCGGAAAGAGAAATTAACCTTGATTTTCCCCGTATAACACCTTATAATTTCCTACATACTATTAAAAAACAAAAGTTATGATGAGGACAAGGGTATTCTGATATACGATTTGCAGAGAGGGAAGCCAACAGGCTGAAAGCTTCCTATTCGCATGGAACACTTACCACCTTTAAACTTCGGCTCGGAAAGCAGGCATTCTTGCGAATATGAGCTGACGGGAAGCTGCCGTTACCAAGTTACAAGTGCCGTTTTGCCTTGAAAAGCAAAATGGAACGAGGGTGGAACCGCGGGTTAATGATTACTATTACTAAGCTCGTCCCTGTATTTATACAGGGGCGGGCTTTTTGTGTTGGATGGGAATCAGCTGCCTGCAAGGAATTTGTCTGAACAATTAGAGGGAGTGAAACTGAATGTCTGAATTACTGAAAATATCTTTTCCTGACGGAGCGGTTAAGGAGTTTGCCAAAGGCACAACAACTGAAGAAATCGCGCAATCGATCAGTCCTGGCTTAAGGAAAAAATCCATTGCCGGAAAATTCAATGGTGAATTATATGACTTGAAACGTCCGCTTTTAGAGGACGGGACGATTGAAATCGTCACACAAGACGCACCGGATGCACTTGAAGTGCTGCGTCACAGTACAGCTCATTTAATGGCCCAAGCCATCAAGCGTTTGTACAAACATGCTAAGTTCGGTGTGGGACCAGTCATCGAGGGCGGTTTTTACTATGATATCGATTTAGAGGAATCATTGACTCCCGAAGATCTGCCATTGATTGAAAAAGAAATGAAGAAAATCGTTAATGAAAACTTGGAAATCTCCCGTATTGAGGTCAGTCGTGATGAAGCCATTTCCCGTTTTAAAGAAATTGGCGATGAGTATAAATTGGAGCTGATCGATGCGATTCCTGCCGATCAGCAAGTAACGCTCTATGAGCAAGGGGAATTCTTTGACCTTTGCCGCGGAATTCACGTTCCATCAACTGGGAAGATCAAGGAATTCAAGCTTTTGAGCATCGCTGGTGCTTATTGGAGAGGCGATAGCAAAAACAAAATGCTTCAGCGTATATACGGAACGGCGTTCTATAAGAAAGAAGAATTGGCCGAGCATCTGCGCTTCCTCGAAGAAGCCAAGGAACGGGATCACCGGAAAATCGGCAAGGAACTGGACTTGTTCATGAGCTCACAAAAAGTCGGGCAAGGGCTGCCGATGTGGCTGCCGAAAGGCGCGACCATTCGCCGGACGATCGAAAGGTATATTGTCGATAAGGAAGAACGTCTGGGTTATGACCATGTCTACACACCTGTAATGGGAAGCGTGGACCTATATAAAACATCCGGACACTGGGATCATTACCAGGACGGCATGTTCCCGGTCATGGAGATGGAAAACGAACAGCTCGTTTTACGTCCGATGAACTGCCCGCATCACATGATGGTATATAAAAACAGTATCCACAGTTACCGTGAACTGCCAATCCGGATCGCCGAGCTTGGCTTGATGCACCGCTATGAAATGTCAGGTGCGCTTTCCGGCCTTCAGCGTGTACGTGGGATGACATTGAATGATGCGCACATATTCGTCCGTCCCGATCAAATCAAAGAAGAGTTCAAGCGTGTTGTCAACCTTGTCCTTGAAGTATATAAAGATTTCGATATCAAGGATTATTCATTCCGTTTGTCTTATCGCGATCCGCAAGATACAGAAAAATATTTTGATGATGATGCGATGTGGGAAAAAGCGCAGGGCATGTTAAAAGATGCCATGGACGAACTTGGATTGGATTATTTCGAAGCGGAAGGTGAAGCGGCATTCTACGGTCCTAAGCTTGATGTTCAAGTGCGTACTGCCTTAGGAAAGGACGAAACGCTTTCCACTGTTCAGCTTGATTTCTTGCTTCCTGAGCGTTTTGATCTTAACTATGTCGGGGAAGATGGCAAGCAGCATCGTCCGGTCGTCATCCACCGCGGTGTCGTTTCGACAATGGAACGCTTCGTCGCATACTTGATCGAAGAATATAAGGGAGCATTCCCGACTTGGCTGGCACCTATCCAGGCACAAGTGATTCCGGTCTCTCCTGAAGTGCATTTGGATTATGCGAAAGATGTGCAGGAAAAACTTAAAGCGCAAGGCATTCGGGTCGATCTGGATACACGTGACGAGAAAATCGGTTACAAGATCCGTGAAGCGCAAATGCAAAAAATCCCTTACATGCTGGTTGTTGGCGACAATGAGGCCAAAGAAGGCAGTGTGAATGTGCGCAAATACGGTGAACAAAAATCGGAAACGATCGATTTTGAAGATTTCGTTGCAGCGATTAAAGCGGAAGTAAGCCGCTAATGGCAAAAGAGGGGCACATAAGTTGTGTCCCTCTTTTCATTCAGTCATGATAAAATGAGACCACCACAACATTGAAAAGGAGGGTCAGAATGAAGAAGAAATTCTCATATCTATTCGGGCCAACATTTCTTGCCATCATCATTTTATTGGTGTTGGACGATTACCGCCAGTATGCGATCGTCCCGGTCCTGCTTTTTTGGATCATCCTCTTTTCCTGGGACTCGATCGAGAAAAAGAAGAAAGCAAAAGAAAACTCGTAACATTTGACTAACTCGTTATCGAGCAAAGGGGGAGCGGCGGCAAATGGAAATCAGAAAGGCTTCGCGGAAAGATGCGGAGGAGTTGGCAGCTTTGTTCAATCATGTTGAAGATTCAGGGTTTATGCTGTTCAACCCCGGTGAAAGAAAAGCGACGAACATCCAAATGGAAAAACAAATCGAGCAAATCGAAAAAAATCCCCATTCCGTATTCCTTGTTGCTGCAAGCGGGCATGATTTGCATGGTTATTTACTGTTAGTCGGGAACGGGCTCGAAAGAACGAGGCATTCAGCCAAGATCGTCATCGGCATCAAGGAAGGTGAGCGGGGGAAAGGCATCGGGTCGAGGCTATTCCAGGAAATGGAGGAGTTTGCCCGCCTAAACGGAATCCGGCGCCTGGAATTGTCCGTCATCGCAAATAATGTTCATGCCCTCTCGCTGTATGCTAAGATGGAGTTCGAACAAGAAGGCGTAAAGCGTGAATCGCTGTTTTTTGATGGAAAGTATCATGATGAATATGTTTTGTCCAAATTACTTTGAAAAAACGTATTGTCAAATAACAGAATGTCTGATAATATTAATTTTGTTGTGAAAAACGAATAAAATTAGCATTTGACAAGTCATCAGTGTTTATGATATATTTCTAAAGTGAATTGAATACGTGTTTGAGGAAAAGAAGAAGCACCCGCTTCTCACCTGGTTGACGCAAGCAATGCAGTTAACAGGTCATGATTTGATTATTTGGATCTTTCTGAATGAGTCTATCAGTGTGGGTGCAGCATGCATCCACACTTTTTTATTATGATTATATCCTGTAAGCGAGTTGTGAGCGTGACCGAATTGATTCAAATATTCGTATTCGCCAATATCTTTGGAGGTGGCTAACTATTAGTAAAGACGCGATGGTAAACGAGGGCATCCGAGCCCGTGAAGTTCGTCTTATTGACCAAAACGGAGAACAACTTGGAATTAAAACGAAATTCGAAGCATTGGAAATTGCCGCTCGTGTAAATCTTGATCTAGTTTTAGTTGCTGCAAATGCAAAGCCTCCGGTAGCCCGGATCATGGACTACGGAAAACACCGCTTCGAGCAGCAAAAGAAAGACAAGGAAGCACGTAAAAATCAAAAAGTCATCAGTCTGAAAGAGGTTCGCTTGAGCCCGACGATTGAAGAACATGATTTCAATACGAAGCTTCGCAACGGTATTAAATTCCTTGAAAAAGGCGATAAAGTAAAAGCTTCTATCCGATTCAAAGGACGTGCCATTACGCATAAGGAAATTGGTCAACGTGTACTCGTTCGTTTTTCTGAAGCATGTAAAGAAGTGGCTACAATCGAGCAACATCCAAAAATGGATGGACGCAGCATGTTCATCATCTTAGCACCAAAAGCTGAAAAGTAATTGTAAAGTAATTTGTAATGAGGAGGAATACCTTATGCCTAAAATGAAAACTCACCGCGGGTCTGCTAAACGTTTCAAAAAGACTGGATCCGGCAAACTTAAGCGTTCTAACGCTTACACAAGCCATTTATTTGCTAACAAATCTACTAAGCAAAAGCGTAAGCTTCGCAAAGCTAGCCTTGTAAGCAAAGGTGACTTCAAACGTATTCGTCATATGCTAGACAACATTAAATAAGTTCGATTTATCGAGTTAAATAGGAGGGAAATAACATGCCACGTGTAAAAGGCGGTACTGTTACTCGCAAACGTCGTAAAAAGGTAATAAAATTAGCTAAAGGTTACTATGGCGCGAAACATATTCTTTTCAAAGTAGCTAACCAACAAGTAATGAAGTCAGGAAACTACGCTTTCCGTGACCGTCGTCAGAAAAAACGTGATTTCCGCAAACTTTGGATCACTCGTATCAACGCAGCTGCACGCATCAACGGTCTTTCTTATAGCCGTTTAATGCATGGTCTAAAGCTAGCTGGTATCGAAGTGAACCGCAAAATGCTTGCTGATCTTGCTGTTGCTGACGAACAAGCTTTTGCTCAATTAGCAACTGCTGCTAAACAACAATTAGACAAATAAGTCTGACTGATATCAGCCACTCTCTTTTCTAGAGGGTGGCTTTTTACATAGAAAAGGAGGAAATCGGGATGCAGGGAGTATGGATCATCGTGGCGTATATGGTCATCACAAACATCATCGGATTTGCGATAATGGGAATCGACAAAAGGAAAGCGCGTGCCCATGAATACCGGATCAGTGAAAAGACACTATGGTTTTGGGCGTTCATCGGCGGAGGGACAGGATCATTTTTGGGGATGAGGCATTTTCGCCATAAGACGAAGCATGCTGCATTTAAATGGGGCCTGCCCCTGTTGATGGCCGTCCAGATAGGCTTAATCATCAAGATATTCATTCAATAGTCATATGAAGCCCATTTAATGTATATGCTTGAAGGAAGCAGCAAAGAGTAGCTGGAGGGAGAACATGAATGATAAACTGACACTTGTGATGAGCTACGTTCAATCCGGCAGTGTGTTCGCACCATTGATTTTTATCACGTTTCATTTGTTACGGCAATTTTTATTCATTCCCGTCATTGTCGTCTGTATATCAGGCGGGGTGTTATTCGGGGCAGCTTTCGGAACCATTTATTCGATAATCGGCTTGACGTTATCGAGCATGGTCTTTTATTTCGTGATAGGCAAATTTCCGAAAACCAAGGATAAGCTGCTGCGGCTTAAAAATAAGCTATTCGGAAACCGGAAGCTGAACAGCCGGCAGATTGCCGTGCTGCGGCTCATCCCGTTCATCCATTTCTATTTATTGTCGCTATGCTTATTGGAATCGAATAAAGGGTTGAAAAATTATTTTTACCTATCCTTCATGACTAATATCCCCGTTGCCTTCGTCTACACGGTATTTGGCCACTATATTGCAGATTTCAGCCCGACGCTGATCGTCATCATTTTATTATCCCTAACCGTCTTGCTCTATTTATTGAGGGAGAAGCAAACCGTCGTTCCCTGGAAGGAATTCTTCCGATCACATGAATAGATGAAGAGCCTTGAGTGCATTTCCCTCAAGGCTCTTCATGCGCACCTGTCATTCTTTTTTCAAAAATTCCTTAACCGGACTTTTCCAATCGATAACCGCATCTGGATATTGTTTTTTTATCGCTGTCTCGATTTTCAAGAAGTCATTTCTCTTCAAGCCTTTCAATCCGGCGACCGTTTTAGGCCATATGAAGATCGATATGATCTCGAAGGAGCGTTCCGTCGTTCCCAGATACTTTTCCCCTTCAAACATGACCCCGTTATACGTCAACAAAAAATTCTTGCGGATATTGGCTGTATCGTCGAGAAGAAAATACTTTTTCTGTTCATGTGCCAGCTCTAATTTTCTTTTCGGGTTCGATAGGTATTTGATGACTGTGTATATGAAGAAGATGATAAGAGCCAAAAGAACGAACCGCATGATCAATACCATGGAGCTACCTCCCTAAACAGAGTGATTCCCTTCATTTACGTATGGGTTTTTAATAAGTTTCATTTATTTGTTATAATTTAATGGATGATGACAGAAAGTAGTGATGAAAATGAACATAGGAAAATTATTGGACATGCAGGCGGGTTTGGATGAACATATTCAAGCGAAGCATGATTTGGGTGCTGAAAACTTGATTGAACGGAAGGTCCTCGCCCTTCTGGTGGAGCTTGGGGAGCTGGCCAATGAAACGAGATGCTTTAAATTCTGGAGCCTTAAAGGTCCTGCCGAGAAAGAGACGATATTGGCTGAATACGTGGATGGCATTCATTTCATTCTGTCACTCGGGATCGAACTTGGTTTCGTACCGGAAATCCGATCGGACTCCAAAAAGCACGAGGCCGATCTGACGGCTCAATTCATTGCGATTTATGGCTATATCAGTGAATTCCGTACAAAGTTGACCGAAACATCGTATCAAAAGGTATTTGCGGAGTATCTATCTTTAGGGGAGATGCTCGGATTTTCCGCAGCGGATGTGGAACAGGCATACGTGAGCAAGAATGAAGTGAACTATGAACGCCAAAAGCAAGGCTACTGATTGTTTATGCAATCGATTTTTTGTATAATTATCCTTGTGATGTAAGGAATAGGGAGGTTAAAGGATGGCTCAATTGGATGAAACGTTACGAATGCTGCGGGACTTAACGGATGCCAAAGGCATTGCAGGCAATGAAAGTGAAGTAAGAAACGTGATGGCTGAATACATAACACCTTATGCCGATGAAATTTCCAGTGATGGGTTGGGAAGCTTGATTGCCAGGAAGACGGGGGACGCAAACGGTCCGAAGATCGTCGTCACTGGCCATATGGACGAAGTCGGCTTCATGATCACCCAAATCGATGAAAAAGGATTTTTGCGCTTTCAGCCTGTAGGAGGCTGGTGGTCGCAGGTGATGCTTGCCCAACGCGTGACGATCGTGACGGGTAAAGGCGATGTAACCGGCATCATCGGTTCCAAACCGCCGCATATCCTGTCAGCCGAGGCGAGGAAAAAGCCAATCGATATTAAGGATATGTTCATTGATATAGGGGCATCAAGCAAGGAAGAAGTTAAAGAATGGGGCGTCAAGCCAGGGGATATGGTCGTGCCTTATTTCGAGTTCACGGTCATGAATAATGAAAAGATGCTGCTTGCCAAAGCTTGGGATAATCGCATTGGCTGTGCCATCGCCATAGATGTGCTGAAGCAGCTGAAGGATAGCGAACATCCCAATGTCGTCTACGGGATCGGCGCGGTGCAGGAAGAAGTGGGACTGCGCGGCTCGAAAACATCGACATTCAAGATCCAGCCGGATATCGGTTTTGCCGTCGATGTCGGCATTGCTGGTGATACACCGGGGATATCCGATAAAGAAGCGATGAGTAAAATGGGGGACGGGCCGCAAATCGTCATATATGATGCATCGATGGTGGCACATAAGGGCTTGCGCGATTTCGTCACCGACACGGCGGATGAAATGAATATTCCTTATCAATATGAATCGATTCCAGGCGGAGGGACCGATGCCGGCTCCATCCATTTGACGGCGAATGGAGTGCCTGCACTGGCGATCACGATTGCAACCCGCTACATTCATTCGCATGCAGCCATGCTGCACCGGGATGATTACGAGAATGCCGTCAAGCTCATTGTCGAAGTGATCAAACGCTTGGACCGTGAAGCCGTAGATCGAATCATTTACGAATAATATCGGGAAAAATAGTAAGGGAGTGGACGTGAAAAAAGTCCACTCCCTTTTCTATTACTAACATCTATTTATCTTCGATGACGATATAGACCGCCTTGATGGGCCCGTGGACGCCAACGACAAGGTCCATTTCAATATCGGCCGAATTGCTCGGTCCGGTTATGAAATTAATGCAGGAAGGAACGACTTCGCCGCGGGCGACTTTAGAACGGATGGCCGCTGCAGCTTGGGTCATTCGCGCAACGATCGTGCTTTTCGGGATGATCGAAATATGGCAGGAGGGAAGGAAGCTGATGGACCGGCCATGATCCTTGCTGCTGAATAAGACAACGGTCGCTGATTCTGCCAGAGTCATTTCACTGAAAGTGATTGCGATGTTTGCACGCTCGGCTTTTTCGATGTTTTTTCTGCCTGCTTGATGATTCCATACAAACGTGTCTTTTTCCAATAATAATTCATCCAATTCATACTCTAAAAACCGATCATCGTTCGGGATGATCAAGGGGCCGTTACCAAGCTGCTCGATCACCTGATTCAACCGATGCTTCACTTGCGTTGTATCGGTCAGGTGAAAATCGGTATGGACCCGTTTGCATTGTTCCTGCAATACCTCGACAAGATCATTTGGTGTCGCATGTTTCAAAACCTCCCTTTGAGGGGCGTTCTTCCAAACGGGGGGTGAAATCCCTTCGGATATAAGAGGCCTTCCTAGATTTTTAGCAATATTGGCCAAGAACGTCCCTTCATTATGGATGGTACCCTTCATGATGGGTTTCCTCCCTTCTCACGATGTTTGAACCAGTCCCGAAAGCTCTCTTTACCTGGCGCAGGAAACTCACGGCTTTCCGTCCAATTCTTCAGCGGCCCCGGCCCTTTTGAGATGCTGTCTCCCGTTTTGAAAGGAGACATGGCAGAAGGGACCATTTTGGAACCGAACTTATAAAGCATGGGGGAGGCGGCCCCGATACCGAATGCCTTCATCGCCATCTTTTCCGAAAATGGCGCCATTTTTTCCCTTTCCACAATGACTTCACGATGCTTCCTGAGTAAATCGTGAAGCGGAATCTTGACCGGACAGGCATCTGTACAGGCTGCACAGAGAGTCGACGCATACGGGAGCTCCTTGAAATCATCATACCCCCCAAGCAACGGTGAAAGCACGGCCCCGATTGGACCCGGATAAATGGAACCGTAGGAATGGCCGCCAACCTGGCGATAGACCGGGCATACATTAATACAGGCAGCACAGCGGATGCATTGAAGGACGGATTGAAACTCGGTTCCTAATATGGAGGAACGTCCGTTATCGACGATCACCAGATGGAATTCCTCGGGGCCGTCGACATCGCCTTCATCTCGCGGGCCGGTGAGAGCAGTGATGTAGCTGGTCAATCTTTGACCGACGGCGCTTCTTGTCAAGAGGCTGACAAGGACCTCGAATTCATCGAAAGTGGGGACGAGCCGTTCCATTCCCATCACGGTAATTTGCGTTTTTGGAAGGGCGGTGACCAAATCGGCATTCCCTTCATTCGTCACCAAACCGATCGAGCCCGTTTCCGCTATTGCAAAATTACAGCCCGTAATCCCCACATCGGCGCTTAGGAAATCCTTTCGGAGGATGCCTCTGACATGGGCGGTTAGTTCTTCCGGTTTTTCGGTTTGGGTATAGGCAAGCTTCTCTTTGAAAACATCCCTAATTTGTTCTTTATTTTTATGAAGGGCAGGTGCGACGATATGGGAAGGGGGATCATGATCATCCACCTGTAAAATGTATTCGCCAAGATCCGTTTCCACGACATCGAGGCCAATTGCTTCAAGGGCAGCATTCAAGTTGATCTCCTCCGTGACCATCGATTTGGATTTCACGATTTTCTTGGCCTTCTTATCCACAATCACATCCTTAATGTAACCGCTTGCTTGTTCTGCGGTCTCCGCGAAAAAAACGTGACCGCCCCGTTTCGAAACATTATCTGCCAGCTGGTGCAAATAGAAGTCAAGGTTGGAGAGGACATGCTGCCGGATTTCTTGCCCAAGCGAGCGCCAATCCTCCCAATTGCCTAATTCATCAACCGCCGTCAGCCTTCGTCCATGCAACCGTTCTTGGGCACTCGATACGGCCATGCGCATAAAATCATTATGTATGCCTTCATCCACCCGTTCTTTGAATTTGGCCGAGCTCGTTTTCATTGCCATCGTTTTTCCCTCCTCGCTTTCTTTATATGCTATTCAGCACCTCCGCAATATGAAGCACTTGAATCGGTTCCCCTTTCCTCTGGATGCGTCCGCCGATATTCATCAAACATCCGGCATCGCCGCCAATTAAAAAATCGGCGCCAGTGTCTTGAATATTGCACACCTTCTCCTCCACCATTTGACCGGAAATATCACCCATCTTAACCGAAAACGTGCCGCCGAATCCGCAGCAGTTTTGGGCATCCGGGAGAGGGGTCATTTCAAGGCCTTTCACATGGCTTAATAGTATCGAAGGAGACTCCTTCACTTTAAGCAGCCTTGTCATATGGCATGATGTATGATAAGTCGCCTTTCCCTTAAAGGTTGCCCCGACATCGGTGACCTTCAGGACATCGACGATGAATTGGGTCAATTCATAGGTTCTCGCCGCTAACGAGACAGCTTTCTCTTCCCATTCAGCATCGCCTTGAAAAAGAACCGGGTATTCCTTGAACATCGCCGCACAGGAACCGGAAGGAGTGACGATGTATTCAGCGTCCGCAAAGGTTTTGATCATTTTTTTCATCGCCTCCTTCGAATCCTTCGTATACCCGCTATTATATGCCGGCTGTCCGCAGCATATCTGGGATTCCGGAAAGTCAATCTCACAGCCCAATCTCTCTAGCAGCTCCACCGTTGCTTTACCGACATTGGATTGAAACAGATCAACTAAGCATGTAGCAAAGAGAGTCACTTTCAATATGAACTCCTCCTTTTTTCGATTAGGTTAACAGGTCATCTGATGACTGAAAAATAGAAAAAGGAAATGGTGAATACCAATTTCCAATGTTTTTACATGAAGACATCATTTTCAAAATAATATATCAATAATATCTTAGTTTGTATACAGTGTTTTTGAAAATTCATACTAAATCAGCGGTTATCTTGTTGATTTTTTTTGATGACACCATCCAATGATTCCTCGACGCTTTGCAGGTGAAATAGCATGGCATTACGGGCTCCGGCTTCATCTTGGTCAGCGATGGCCTCATAAATCCGGGCATGCTGCTGATATAGCTGATTGACCGTCATTTCCTCGGAATATAAGGCAAACCTGCGGATATCGCGCATTTTTTCCGTCATTAATTCTGACACGTGGTTCATCAAGGAAATCAGTAACTCATTTTGTGAAGCGTTTGCGATGGCAACATGAAAAGCGATATCGGCTTTATCACTCAATTCCTCATTGTCAGAGACGTTTTTCATATGGGAAAGCCTTTTCTTCAGTTCGGTAAGGTTTTCCTCCGTTCGTTTCTTTGCAGCAGCTTCTGCCATACCAGACTCAAGGATTTTTCGAACCTCGAGCAAATGCTTGATATTGTCTTGATCCATCAAAAGCGCAGAGGTCAAGGGATGATTCATGATGGCGGGATCGAAGGTTTTAACGAATGTGCCTTCCCCTTGCTTGATTTCGATGAGGCCCATTGAGCTTAATGCACTCAGTGCCTCACGGATGGCCGGGCGCCCGACTTGGAAATTTTCCGCAAGCTGCTGGATGGAATCCAATTGTTCACCTGGCTTCAGGGTACCAGACCGAATCATTTCATAAAGTTCATCGCTGACGACTTCATAAATTTTTTTCGGCTTTATTTTTTTGTATACCAAGTTAGTAGCACCTCTATTTTCTATGAGTTTCTCTAGTAATAGTATATAACACAAATGTTCTTTCACCCTCATTGAAGGTTGGAAAATCCAATGAAAAATAAAAAAATCTTGATTTTATATTTTTAATCATTTAATTTTAATGAATACTCATCAAGTCATCAGATGACTTTGGGTTTTTTGGTTTGTAAGGGTTTTCATCTAGAGATTGATTTCAGAATTTTTTAAAAAATTTATCGTAAATGGAGTCGAAATGAATGACCTGGACACAAAACTTTACCCCGATCACTGATCATTTAGTTTTATCTTCTCTTGTTGCACTCATCCCCATCCTTTACTTTTTCTGGGCTCTTGCCATCAGAAGGATGAAGGGCTACTTGGCTGGATTAACGACGTTACTTGTAGCTCTTGGAGTGGCTGTTTGGGTCTATGGAATGCCTGCAGGAAAGGCGTTGATGTCCGCTTCACAAGGAGCGGTCTACGGACTGCTGCCAATCGGATGGATCATCATCACCTCCGTATTTTTGTACAAAATGACGGTGAAAAGCGGCCAATTCAATATTATTCGGTCTTCGGTCCTTTCACTTACCGAAGACCGGCGCCTGCAAGCATTATTGGTGGCCTTTTCCTTCGGGGCCTTTTTGGAAGGCGCCGCTGGATTTGGCGCGCCTGTGGCAATTTCGGCCGCCCTTTTAGTCGGACTCGGGTTTAACCCGCTATATGCCGCCGGTATTTGCTTGATCGCAAACACGGCGCCGGTTGCTTTCGGCGCCGTTGGCATACCGATCATCGCGATGGAAGGGCCAACTGGCATTGCGGCGATGGAAATATCGAAAATGGTCGGCCGTCAGCTGCCATTCCTTTCGGCTTTCATCCCGCTTTACCTGATTTTGATCATGGCTGGATGGAAAAGATCGCTGGAGGTCTTGCCGGCCATTTTGGTTTCCGGCTCTTCCTTTGCCATCACCCAGTATGTAAGCTCGAATTTCCTCGGCCCTGAGCTGCCGGATATCCTTTCTGCGTTAGTGTCACTCTTTGCCTTAGCGATCTTTCTTAAATTCTGGAAGCCTAAAACGATCTTTCGCTTTGCATCCGAGGAAACGGCTGCATCTGCCGAACCACTGAATGAGTCGTCCAAGAAAGAACCAGTGTACACGAAAGGGCAGATCGTCCATGCGTGGTCGCCATTCCTGCTATTGACGCTTTTCATAACCATTTGGGGGATAAGCCCGGTAAAACTGGCGCTGACTGGCCATTATGAAGGCCATAACTTTCTGCTGGGGGGAATCAATGAACTTGGAAAACTAGTAACCTTCCAAGTGGAAGTGCCGGGGCTGCATAATGAAATTATCGGAGGCAACGGCCAACCGATAGCCGCTTTCTTTAAATTGGAGCTGCTTGGTGCGGCGGGAACGGCGATTTTATTGGCTGCCATCGTTACGAAGTTCCTCGTCCATATGCCAGCAAAAGATTTTTTCACCACCTTTGCCGAAGCGATGGGCGAGTTGGCGAAACCGATCTTGATGATTTCTTCCGTTGTCGCCTTTGCCTACGTTACGAATGCTTCGGGCATGTCGACGACTTTAGGGATGACCCTTGCGAAATCGGGGGATTTGTTTCCGTTCTTCGCACCGGTTCTTGGCTGGCTAGGTGTGTTCATAACCGGCTCGGATACATCAGCCAATCTCTTGTTTGGCAGTCTTCAGAAGGTGACGGCGCTTAAGGTGGGAATGGAACCGGTCCTGGCGCTTGCAGCGAACTCTTCCGGAGGGGTGACAGGGAAGATGATTTCACCTCAATCGATCGCGATTGCTTGTGCCGCCGTTGGACTGGCCGGCAGGGAATCGGAGTTATTGAGATTCACGATCAAACATAGTTTATTCTTATTGCTGCTCGTTTGCATGATTACCTTCTTGCAAAATGGCGTCCTTTCCTGGATGATACCATAAGGAGAATGGCCTTATGCAGGAGAGACACAAAAATACGCCAAGACCAATGGGGAAGGAGGAAGGACCATGCAATTGTCAGCCGTTGCTGAGAAATTGGTGCATGAGGTACGGAAATTGATCGATGAGGAAATCATCATCATCGATCATGCAGGCACGATCATTGCAAGCACCGATGACAGCCGGATCGGCTCCTATCATGAAGGGGCGATACATGCTTTTAAAAACCGCGAGAAACTGATCATAAATAAACAGGATGAACGAAATTGGAAAGGGGTGAAGGCGGGAATCAACCTGCCGATTTTCTTTAATCAGGAAGCCGTTTGCGTGATTGGGATCACTGGGGAACCCAATCTTGTTTCCCCATATGCAGAACTATTAAAAAAGATGACGGAATTGTTCATTCAGGAAAGCTATCACCTCGAACAGGAGGAATCCCGATCACGCCTGATGGAATTCTTCGTCTTTGAATGGCATCAGCTGGAAACATTCAATGAGCCATTCCTTCAGAAGGCAAAGATGCTTGGCATCGATGTTCATGTGGACAGGGTCATCATCCTTGGTGAATTCAAGACTGAAAAAGTCATCGAACCTCATGTATGGAGGGCGCTTCAGATTTACGTAAGGCAGCAGCATCCATCGGACATCGTCGTCCGATGGGGCCGGAATCAGTTCGTCCTTCTCTCAGCAGCCGATTCTTTTGGATCAAAAGATCAACAATTAATGAAATTACGTAAACTGCAAAGAAAGCTCGAAGATAGCACCGGTTATAAAATGTGTGCAGGGGTTAGCCCGAGTATGTCTGGCTCCGCCTTCAGAAAGGCTTTTTATAAAGCGGAACGCTCGTTGAAGATTGCGTTTCCAGCAGAGGGAATCGTCTTTGATGAGGATTTGAAACTTGAAGTCCTGCTTGATGAGGTCACTCGGGAAATAAGACAGGAATATGTAACCCGGACGATAGAGGATTTGCTTCCCAATGAGGAGTTGCTTAAAACCCTTTCCATGTATTTTGCCTGTGATCTATCCATGAAGGACACATCTGCAGCCCTTCATATACATATCAATACACTCCATTATAGACTCAAGCGGATCGAAGACATGACCGAATTGAATCCAAGGAACCTAGCAGATTTGGTCACACTCTATCTAGCGTTGAAGGTATTGGATAAACATACAAATTATTTGTAAATGAAACGTGAAATTCTGTGTTTTCATACATAGAAGTTGGCGTTGTTTTTTCCTTATACTTAAATCATATCGAAGCTATCAAATATGATTGTAAATATGAGGGGGAAATACATACATGATAACGGAGCAGATCAAGCAGTTACTCCTTGGCATCGTTGGAGCGGAAAACTACGATGACTCAAAGGTGGAGTGCCTGGTTTATTCATATGATGCGACACCAGGGTATCAAGCGATGCCTGATGCGGTCATTAAACCTGGCTGTACAGCTGAAGTGTCAGACATCGTCAAGGTATGCAACGCGTACAAGATTCCCATCATTCCACGCGGATCCGGAACGAATTTGAGCGGCGGCACCTGTCCGATGGAGGGCGGGCTTGTTCTATTATTCAATCGAATGAATGCTTTGCTGGAAATAGATGAGGAAAACTTAACGGCGACGGTGCAGCCCGGTCTCATCACATTGGACTTGATTTCAGCGGTTGAGGCGAAGGGGTTATTTTATCCGCCCGATCCAAGTTCGATGAAAATCTCCACGATCGGAGGCAATATTAATGAAAACTCCGGTGGCTTGCGGGGGTTGAAATATGGAGTCACGCGCGATTATGTCATCGGGCTTGAGGTGGTCCTTCCGAATGGGGATATCATTCACACAGGAGGCAAGCTTGCGAAGGATGTAGCGGGGTACGATTTAACGAAGCTGATGGTCGGTTCCGAGGGGACGCTAGGAATCGTTACGGAAGCGATCTTAAAACTGATTCCCACCCCGGAAACGACAAAGACGATGCTGGCCTTGTATCAAGACTTGGATGCCGCAGCCCAGTCCGTGGCAAAAATCATTTCGAATAAAATCATTCCGGTTACCCTTGAATTTCTTGACCGGCCGACATTGGCCGTCGTTGAGGATTTTGCAAAGATCGGGTTGCCGACCGATGTGGAAGCGGTTCTTTTGATTGAACAGGATGGTCCTTTGGAAGTGGTGGAACGTGATATGAAAAGGATGGCTGATATCTGTCTCGAGGAAAAGGCGGTTTCCGTGGAAATTGCCGAGACGGAGGCTGATGCAGCTGCGCTGAAAACGGCAAGACGTACAGCGCTCTCTGCACTGGCACGTCTGAAGCCGACGACCATTTTGGAAGACGCTACCGTTCCCCGTTCGGAAATTGCCAAGATGGTTCGAGCGATCAATGAAATCGCAAAGCAGCATGACGTGAACATTTGTACTTTCGGTCATGCCGGGGATGGGAACCTTCACCCTACCTGCATTACGGACGCTCGTGATCATGATGAAATGGAGCGTGTGGAGCTCGCATTTGCTGACATTTTTGCCGCGGCCATCGATCTTGGCGGGACGATCACCGGTGAACATGGAGTGGGTGCGATGAAGGCTCCTTACCTGGAATGGAAGCTAAAGAAGGAAGGGGTTGCCGCCATGAGGGCGATAAAGCAAGCATTCGATCCCAATGACATCATGAATCCCGGAAAAGTCTTTGCCAAGGAAAGCAGGAAAAGAGTGGTGGTTTCGTCATGACGACCGTTCAGGAAAAAGAAGCGATTGCCAATCGATTCGCTGAAAGAATGAATGAAGATGAATTGCTGAATTGCATGCGATGTGGTTTTTGCCTGCCCCATTGTCCGACATACATCGAATCCGGATCAAAGGAATCCCATTCGCCGAGGGGGAGAATTGCCCTGATGAAAGCGGTGACGGATGGGTTGATAGAGCCCGATGAAGATGTGGAACGCTCTTTAAGTCTATGCCTGGGCTGCAGGGCTTGTGAGCCCGTTTGCCCTTCCGGTGTGAAATATGGACATCTTCTGGAAGAAGCAAGAGATATCATCCATCAGAACAAGGAGCATAGCTTTCCTGTGAAAACGATCCGCAAGGCCGTTTTTAGCGGATTATTCCCACATCAGGAGCGAATGCAGAACATGACGAGCTTACTTGGCTTTTATCAGAAATCCGGCCTGCAATATATCGCCCGTAAAACAGGGGTACTCAGCATGCTGCCCGATCATTTGGCTACCATGGAAAAGGTGCTGCCAAAGGTCCCGACAAAATCGGAAATGAAAAAAAGGCCAACCGGTCTGCCTTCGATTGGCCCAGTCCTTAAAAAGGTGGCCTTCTTTTCCGGCTGCTTGATGGATACGATGTTTCTGGAAACGAACAAGGCAACACTAAAGCTCCTTCAGGTCGCCGGATGTGAAATCGTGATTCCAAAATCCCAAGCTTGCTGTGGGGCGCTCCATGGGCACAGTGGTGAAAAAGAAGGAGCTAAGCAGCTGGCCAAGCGTAATATTGAAGCGTTTGAGGCGGACGGGGTGGATTATATCATTACGAATGCCGGTGGTTGTGGAGCTTTTCTCATTGATTATGACCATTTGCTCCAAGAAGACCCGGATTGGCATGAACGGGCAATTGCCTTCAAAGGTAAGTTGAAGGACATTAGCGAAATTCTGGTCGATTTACGCTTTCATGAAAAAACTCGCCTGAAATTGCCAGCTCAAGCCATCACATTCCAGGATTCCTGTCACTTACGAAATGTGATGAATACATCCATTGCTCCACGTATTCTACTTCAAGCGATAGAAGGAATCGATTTCAGGGAAATGAAGGATGCTGATCGCTGCTGCGGCTCTGCCGGAATTTATAATATTGTGGAATCAGAGATGTCCATGAAAATCCTTGACTCGAAGATGGAGAACACCAAATCGACGCAGGCGGATATTGTTGTGACGGCGAACCCTGGCTGTTTGTTGCAAATGCAGCTCGGAATCGAGCGCGAAAAGATGGGGGATTGCACGAAAGCGGTACATATTGCCGACCTGCTCTTGGAAGCTGCGGCATTATAATAGAAGAAAACGGCAGGAAAATCGAACGCCGACGCTAGGCTGCGAATGGTCGGATGGAATTATATGTCTAAACATTACGTTTTAAATGATGAGCAAACCATTGAAAAACCTGGTTTTCCGTCAAATGCTCGTTCTATTCTGAGAACAAATCGTCATGTTATAACATAAATGAAATATGGATTCCTCGTTTACTTAGGTGACAAGCGGGTACAAATTATATATGAGCTACCATATAGCACAACAAACCCTAAGGAGGAATGTACAATGAATAAAACAGTTTATGGAGTATATGAATCGAATGCAGAAGTGATCCAAGCGATTAATGCACTCAAGGCCAAGGGCTTTGAAGGGGACGATATCACGGTTGTGGCTGATAAGGAAGAAACATTGGATTTTACCCATCACCAACGTGAAACGGATGTTCATACAATGACGAATGTTTCTAACGACGAATCTTTCATGGACAAGGTGGCCCGCTTCTTCATGCCGGACGATACAGCTGATCTATCGACAAGATTGGCGAATGCAGGCCTTTCCAATAGTGATGCAGCTGAGCATGTCTTTGATGTGGAAAACGGAAAGGTTCTCGTACTAGTTGAAGAAGGGGAAGGACATCTTGGAACGGCAAAAGATCAATTCACGACCGCAAAAACGGACACGGCTGGAACAAGGCTGGATGCGAACACCACGCCCCCTCTTTATAACAATACCGAAAAAACCGATGCCTTAAATAAGGAAGATGTATATGGAATGAACGGACAAGGTCGTGAATTGCCGGAAGATGAACAGACGCTCAAGCTTCGTGAAGAGCAGCTGAATATCGATAAAGAAAGAGTTCAGACCGGTGAAGTTGTCATCAATAAAGAAGTGAAAGAACAACATAAAACGATCAATGTCCCTGTTGAGCATGAAGAGGTGACTGTCGAGCATCGATCCGTTTCAGGACGTGAAGCGAATCTCGAACCTGGCAGCAGCATTCAAGCTGGGGAAACGATACGTATTCCTGTCGTCGAGGAAAAATTGGAAGTATCAAAAAAACCAATCGTAACAGACGAAATCGTCATCAAGAAACATGCTGTTCAAGAAACCGAACAGGTTAAAGATACCCTGAAAAAGGAAGAAATTCAGCTTGATAGTACAGATGACTCGATCTTAAATGAAAAAAACGCAGCTGAACGAAGGGGCGACCGCTTCTAAGTGTAAAAAAATCAAGCTGCTGCTTGAAAAAAGGGCTTCGGAATGTTCCCCATTCCGAAGCCCTTTTTCATTTGACTTGATCACAGCATTACTTGATGAATCGCAAGAGTATGCGAAATCAGCCATTGTTTAAAAAGCAGCCCTTGGGGTATACCTACAAATAAGAAACGTTTCAGTAAATAAGGAGGAAGAGATGCATGGTTAAAGCATTATATGGTGTGTACGATACTAAAACAGAAGTATATCAGGCTATACAATCCTTAAAGGAAACAAGAAGACATGAAGGGGAAATAACCGTAATCGCCAATAAAAAGGAAGATTTCGATTTTGGCAATGAAGGAAGAAATCCGGATGTGGACGTCGTAACGAATTCCAATGAAGATTCCTTCTTGGATAAGATGAAGCATTTTTTCCTGAACGAAGGCTCTGGGGACATTAGGAACAGGCTGGGTGAATTGGGGCTTGCCGATAGCGAAGCGACTGCTTATATAAACGAGGTGGAGTCAGGGAAATTCTTGATCCTTACAGATGACCAGGCAGCCGCTTCCAAAGACATGCATGATGACGAATCCCTTATAGAAGATCCGCTAAAAACAGGAGTGGTGAACAACCCGGACCCGAATCTTTTTCCTGAGACGACTGCCAATGCCTATCAAACAAGGGAAGTTGAGGCACAGCCAGGGAGAAGCAAAGAACTGCACGGAAATTCTTCCGATATTTTTGAAAATCAACAAGAGCTGGACACGAAGCGCTCTCAAGAAAGGGAAATCAGGGCTAATTCCACTGAAAAATTTAAACAACAGGAGAAAATGGACCATGAAGGCATATTGACTAGCGACCCCCATGCCGACCCATTTTCAGCCGGAGCCCAAAAAGAACGGAATGCAGAAAGATCTGTAAACCGTGATGTAAAAGAGGAAGAAGATCCGTTAGAGGACGATTACATCAAAAATAGAATCAATACCGATCATCTGTAAAGGCGCAAACTAACAGCCGGCCAAAGGCTGTTAGTTTTTGAATTTGAATGGAAACTCCTTTAGGCAAAGGAGTTTTTCGGCCAGGTACTAGCATTTCCCATTGCATTATTTGCTTGTTTATTGATAAAGCGACAAGGTATAATTACAGAGGAATTCTATTTCAAGTGAAGTAATAAGGAGGAAGAAAACATGGACAAAAACGTTTACGGTGTTTTTGACTCTAATCCGGAATTACTTGCTGCAATTCATGATTTACAAGCAAAAGGCGTGACTGGCATACAAATGACAGTCGCAGCTGATATAAAAAATGATGTGCAGCTAGGAAACGACCATACGGATATATTGATCATCGCCAATCAGGATAAGGATACTTTTTTAGAGAAAATCATTCATTTCTTCACAGAAGAAGGTTCAGGGGATTTGCGTACCTTTTTCACGAAATACGGGTACTCCGTAACCGAGACGAATGCGATTCTTGAAGAAGTGAAAGCAAAAAAATTCATTCTGCTTCTTGATGAAGAAGTATCTGTTGAAGAAATGATGGCTGACCCAGATAAAGTGGTGCCGATGACGAAGTGAGCGAATCAAAAAAATAACAGCCTCCGAGGGCTGTTATTTTTTTAATCCTGATTCAAGGGCATTAATCATTTCCTGTTTTTCTTGATCAGATGAATTTTGCCAGATGACCTCGAACAATACTCCCAAGCCAGGCAGCATTTTTTCCTCGCCGTTTTGTATCGCATCGACAATCGTATCTTCCAGCTGCTCCTGCGAATTTCCAGATACATTTTGGATGATCGCATTACGTAGGTTTAAATTCACAATTATTCCTCCTCTAACACATAATGACTGACATTAATAGCATTTCACAAACGAGCATGCAATATGTATGCGATTTGCGTTATAATAGGAAAATCAGTGTGAAGTTAAAGGAGCGTTTTACCCTTGAAATATATCGAATCCGTAAAAAACCCGCAAGTCAAGCAATGGAAGAAGCTATTGACGAAAAAAGAGCGCGATAAGACAGGCAAATATTTAGTCGAGGGATTCCACCTTGTTGAAGAAGCCTTAAAAGAAGAAATCGTCATGGAAGTCATCGTAAATGAAGAAACGGAAATGCCCGCCCATTTTAAATTGGAAGGCACGGAAGTCATTTATGTGAAACATGATATTATGAAAGCGATATGCGACACCGAGGCCCCGCAGGGAATTGCTGCGGTGTGTGAACAGAAAGTAATGAGCATGGAGTCCATCAATCTGGATAAACTATTATTGATTGATGCTGTTCAGGATCCGGGGAATATAGGTACGATGATCAGGACAGCGGATGCAGCTGGTATGGATGCAGTCATCGTTGGCGAAGGATGCGCAGATTTATATAACCCGAAGGTGGTCCGTTCGACACAGGGAAGTCTATTCCGTATGCCTGTCATCAAAGCAAACCTATCCGAGGTCATCGAAGAGCTGAAACAGAAGGGGACGCCGGTTTATGGCACGGCTTTGGAAGGCGCTTCACCATTTGAAGAAGTCGAAAAAACAACCCGATTCGCCCTGCTTGTCGGTAATGAAGGCCAAGGTGTTTCGAAAGAATTATTGGCAAAAACGACTCAAAATCTCTATATTCCCATTTATGGAAAAAGCGAATCGCTTAATGTAGGGATCGCAGCCGGGATTTTAATGTATCATTTGCGAAAATGAATTTGAAACGGCCGCCGAATTATAATATAATGAAACAGAATTTTATAATGCAAACAACGATGACAAAGAGTAGTAACTTAAGATATCCATATCCAGGGAAAAAATGCCTCGACTGAAAGCATTTTTATGGCGCTGCTTAAGTGAATTCACCTTTCGAGTTGGCATTGGGAAGACACATCGTCCGAAAAATGTTCCGGTGAAAAGCCGTTATTTTCATGAAGTGAGTGCAGGAGTTTATTTGTCTTTGCACTAATAAGGGTGGTACCGCGATACATAAACCTCGTCCCTTTAGGGATTGGGGTTTTTTTGTGTTCATTTTTACAAAAGGAAAATAAAGGAGGAAAACATGATGCAGGAACGATTACTAGAACTGCAGGAAGAAGCGTTGCAAAAATTAACCGCCGCTTCCGAACTTAAGGAACTGAATGAAGTCCGGGTTGCTTATTTAGGGAAAAAAGGCCCGATCACTGAGGTATTGCGTGGCATGGGGAAGCTATCAGCAGAGGAACGCCCGAAAATCGGGGCGCTTGCCAATGACGTCCGTGAGGCGATCGCTTCAAAAATCGAGGAAAAACAAAAGGCTCTTGAAACGGCAGCTGTCAATGCTAAGCTAGCAACGGAAACGATTGACGTGACATTGCCAGGACGTCCCGTAAACAAGGGGAACCATCATCCGTTAACACGTGTTGTGGAAGAAATTGAAGATTTATTCATCGGAATGGGATACACCGTTGCAGAAGGTCCGGAAGTAGAAAGCGATTACTACAACTTCGAGGCACTTAACCTGCCAAAAAGCCATCCGGCACGTGATATGCAGGACTCCTTCTACATCACGGAGGAAATCCTGATGCGGACGCACACTTCACCTGTTCAAGCAAGGACGATGAAAAAACATAAAGGTCAAGGCCCTGTTAAAATCATTTGCCCGGGGAAAGTATATCGCCGCGATAACGATGATGCGACACACTCCCATCAATTCCAGCAAATCGAGGGCTTGGTCATCGATGAGAACATCAGCATGAGCGATCTAAAAGGAACGCTTGACGTATTTGCCAAAAAGGTATTCGGGCAAGATCGTGAAATCCGTCTTCGTCCAAGTTTCTTCCCATTCACGGAGCCATCCGTCGAAGTGGATATTTCCTGTAAAATCTGCGGTGGTAAAGGGTGCAGCGTATGTAAAAAAACAGGCTGGATCGAAGTGCTTGGTGCCGGGATCGTTCATCCGAACGTCCTTGAAATGGCTGGGTTCGATTCCAAAAAATACTCTGGGTTCGCATTTGGAATGGGCGTGGAACGGATCGCGATGCTGAAGTACGGTGTGGACGATATTCGCCATTTCTATACGAATGATGTTCGATTCTTAAAGCAATTCAACCATCACGAAGCATAAATTTTATTTTTATAAAGGAGGACCTACCATGTTTGTCTCATATAAATGGTTACAAGATTATGTTGACCTTTCAGGCATCAATCCGGCGGAGCTAGCTGACAAAATCACGAAAAGCGGCATTGAGGTTGAAGGGGTGGAAAAGAAAAGTGAAGGGCTAAAAGGCGTCGTCATCGGCCACGTCATTGAACGTGAACAGCATCCAAATGCCGATAAATTGAATAAGTGCCAAGTTGATATCGGGGCAGAACATCCCGTTCAGATCATCTGTGGGGCACCGAATGTCGATAAAGGCCAAAAAGTCGCAGTCGCCACTGTTGGCGCAGTCCTTCCAGGTAATTTCAAAATCAAGAAAGCGAAGCTGCGCGGAGAAGAATCGCACGGGATGATTTGCTCCCTCCAAGAATTGGGGTTTGAATCCAAGCTCGTTTCCAAGGATTATGCTACAGGCATCTTCGTCTTCCCCAATGATGTGGAAGTGGGGAAAGATGCATTGGAGGAGCTTGGTTTAAGTGATGAAGTGCTGGAACTCGGGCTGACTCCAAACCGTTCGGATGCTTTGAGCATGCTCGGTGTAGCCTACGAAGTGGGGGCTATCCTCGGCCGGGAAGTGAAATGGCCGGTCATCGAGAAAGAAGAAGCAGCTGAAAAAGCGACGGATTACATCAGTGTCAAAGTGGAAGCGAAAGAAGATAACCCGGTATACATCGCTAAAATCATCAAAGATGTAAAAATTGGTCCTTCACCGCTTTGGATGCAAACACGACTAATGTCGGCAGGTATCCGTCCGCATAATAATGTCGTCGATATCACGAATTACATCTTACTTGAATACGGCCAGCCGCTGCATGCCTTTGATTATGACCGACTCGGTTCAAAAGAAATCGTCATCCGCAGGGCGAAGGATGCTGAAAAAATCGTAACGCTGGATGAAGCAGAACGCACATTGACACCGAATCATTTAGTGATCACAAACGGCAGCGAGCCTGTTGCGATAGCTGGTGTGATGGGCGGAGCCGATTCTGAGGTGAAAAACGATACGACGAACATCATCCTTGAAAGTGCCTATTTCGCAGGTACGGTCGTTCGTAAAGCTTCAAAAGACCATGGCTTGCGCAGTGAAGCGAGTGCACGTTTTGAAAAAGGCGTCGATCCGGCCCGTGTACGTGAAGCTGGGGAACGTGCGGCACAATTGATTGCCCAATATGCTGGCGGAACAGTCCTGCAAGGAACGGCAGAAGTGGACGAATTGACAATGGAACCTGCAGTCATCAGCATCACCCTTGAAAAAATCAACAAGCTTCTTGGAACAGACATGACCGTAACCGAAGTGGAATCCATCTTCAAGCGCCTGCAATTCGGCGTGGAACTTGACAATGAAACGTTCACGATCACTGTACCGACACGCCGTGGGGACATTACGATTGAAGCTGACTTGGTCGAAGAAGCAGCACGTTTATATGGCTATGATAACATTCCGACTACACTGCCGATCGGTTCTGCCACCCCTGGCCATTTGACGGACTATCAAATGAAACGGCGGAAGGCACGCCGTACACTTGAAGGAGCAGGCCTTTATCAAGCGGTGACATATTCACTGACAAGCGAGGAAAAAGCAGCGCAATTCGCATTGGAAGCAAGAGAATCGATTCGACTAGCCATGCCGATAAGCGAAGAAAGAAGCCAGCTGCGCCTAAGCATCGTGCCTCAATTGCTGGAAGTCGTAAAATATAACAATGCCCGCCAACTTGATTCACTAGCTCTATATGAAATCGGATCAGTATTCTTTAAACGGGATGACCACGAGCTACCAGATGAAAAAGAACATATCGCCGGAGCCATCACAGGCCTATGGGAAGCACATCCATGGCAAGGCGAAAAGAAACCGGTCGACTTCTTTGTAGCCAAAGGCGTGATCGAAGCATTATTCGATACACTTGGGTTAACGGATCAAATCAGTTACCGCCAAGCACAAATCAATGACATGCATCCAGGTCGGACAGCGGAAGTCCTGTTGAATGGTGATGTGATCGGCTTTATCGGCCAAGTGCACCCAACTGTCCAAAAAGACTTGGATATAAAAGAAACATATATTTTCGAACTTTCCTTAAAGGCATTGGCAGAAGCCGAAGTGGCGCCAATTGCCTACGAAACCATTCCGCGCTACCCATCCACGACACGCGATATTGCGCTCGTTGTCGATCAAGCGACAAAAGCCGGAGACATTCAAAACATTATTGAAGAAGCCGGAGGCAAGCTACTCAAGGAAGTAACCATCTTCGACTTATACGAGGGTGAAAGAATGGAGCAAGGCAAAAAATCCATTGCCTACTCACTGAAATACTTCGATCCGGAACGTACACTGACCGACGAAGACATTACAAAAGCACATGAAAAAGTACTAGAAGCCGTAAAAGAAAAAGCCGGCGCAGAACTAAGAGGATAAAACAAAAAGACAGCTCCCTGAAACGCGGGAAGCTGTCTTTTTATGAACTCCCGAGTAATGTGCCCAAACTGGCGGGTAAACTGCAAAAAAAAGCGGCTGTTCCCGGAAGAACGGCCGCTTCGCCTTTATTTATGGTATTTTTGTTGGTATAACCGCTTTGCTTTTTCGGTATTGGCGAAGTGGGTTTTCGTGAATTCGTGCAATGAGTCCATTCCTTTTTCATGAATTAATCGTGCGGCGGCTTCGTCCACGGCAAATCCGGCTCCTTTCGGGATTTTGAATCCGACTTTTTCACTTAGCAAATCAAAGCGTTTGACGAAGGCGTATCGTGCCAGGATGGATGCGGCGGCTACGCCAAGGTGGATGCCTTCCGCTTTTGTGCATAAATAAGTGGCGTTTGCCTGAAACCGTTCTTGGCCCTTCAAATAATTAAAAAATACATCAGGTTGGGCGAATTGGTCGATAAGGACAGCTTCCGCTTGCTCCGGCTGAATTTTTTGCATGAGAAGCTTGATCGCTTGGTTATGGAGGAGGGCCTTCATTTTTCCTTGTGACATCCCCTGAGCCTGAAGCGTATTATATTTGGGGTTATCGCAAGTAAGCAGGCTGAATGGCACGACATTCTTGATCTGTTTGGCAATTTGGATGATCTGAGGATCTTTCAGATTTTTCGAATCCTGAACACCAAGCTCCCTCAATAGGGGAAGCTGCTCCTTTTTCGCATAAACGGCTACGACCGTAATCGGGCCGAAATAGTCTCCTGTCCCAACTTCATCGGAACCTATCACGGACATCGTTCCGATATTGGCAGGCGGTGAATACCGGTGGACATTGACCGAAGAGGTTGATGCCGTTTTTTTCTTTGGCGTGGCGGCTGTAGCGGCCTGCTGCCATTTACCGGCTTCCAGTTCGGCATTCTTGCCTTGAAAAAGGACCTTACCGGATTTATAGGCGGTCACCGTGCATAGCGGCGGCTTGGCGGAAAAGATGCTCCCTGGCGGCTGTTTGGTGGCTAAGGTTGAAGTATAATGAACTTGCATCGCTTTTATTTGGGCGGGATTGATGAGTAAAACAACATGGGACATAATCGGTAAACTCCTAACTTCATATTATTATTTAGGCAAGCTGTTTCTTAGTTCGTTTTCATTTGACAAATTATTGCAGTTTTTATACAAGAAATGACGTGGTACTCTCTTTCATGACGAAAAACTTCATGATATGATAGAATTAGGATTGTTTAGATTGGGGGCATCATTTTGTCAGACGATAAACGAAATAAAACAACAGTTGATATATACGGACAACCATATACAATCGTCGGAACAGAAAGCGCAAGCCATATGCGCCTGGTCGCTTCGATGGTTGACGAAAAAATGAGAGAAATCAGTATGAAAAACCCATACTTGGATACAAGCAAGCTAGCGGTACTAACGGCCGTAAATACCATCCACGAATATATTAAGTTAAAAGATGAACTAGACCAGCTTCAACTGGAATTAAAGAGAGAGAAGGACTGAGTACATGCTTGATTTAGCAATTCTGGCCATTCTTTTAATCGGTTTATTAATCGGTTTAAAGCGTGGCTTCATTTTACAGACTGTTCATATGACAGGGTTCATAGTGGCCTTTATCGTCGCATATGTGTTTTATGGAGATCTTGCTCCCAATCTGAAATTGTGGATCCCGTTTCCGACGATGAGTGATTCCTCGGCGCTTAATATGTTTTTTGAAACAGTCGGGCTCGAAACGGCTTATTACAATGCGATTGCCTTTGCCATCATTTTCTTTGCGGCCAAGATCCTTTGGCAAATGCTTGGCTCGATGCTCAATTTCATTACCCACCTACCGATATTGAAACAGCTGAATCGCTGGGGTGGCGGGATATTGGGCTTTATCGAAATCTATCTTATCATGTTTATTATATTATATATAGCTGCCATGCTGCCAATGGATTCGATCCAGAAGCCATTAGCGGGATCTTTTCTGGCAGAATCGATCGTGAAACATACACCGTTCCTTTCCGAACAAGTGAAAGAACTTTGGTTCCAAAAACCAGATCAATCATAATGACAGTTACCGAGGGCCTGCCTCCCTTTCTCAAAGTCCTGGATTTTGAATGGGGGAGGCCCCTTTTCTGTAATAGCGTGATCTTGCCCGGAATCATGGCAAGGAGCGGCCTGCTTGTACTTTACCTTCAAGAAAGGTATCTTTAAGAAAGAAAACAACGGATACCCTACTAATTTTTCGGCGGTGAAATAAATTGACGATCAACAAAAAAGATATCATTAAACTATTGGAAAAAATCGCAATATACATGGAATTGAAAGGTGAGAATCCCTTCAAGGTTTCGGCTTTCCGCAAGGCGGCAGGAGCGTTGGAAACGGATGACCGGAGTCTTGCGGCCATCGAGGACTTCACGGCTTTAAATGGCATCGGGAAAGGTACGGCATCGGTCATCGAGGAGTATATCAATGAGGGGAAATCGACCGTGCTTGAAGAACTTCAGGAGCAGGTGCCAAAAGGATTGATACCACTGCTTCAACTTCAAGGGTTGGGCGGGAAGAAAATTGCCAAACTTCATAAAGAGCTGCATGTCAATGATGTGAATGATCTAAAAACCGCCTGTGAAGAAGGCAGGGTTGCGGCCCTGGCCGGCTTCGGAAAAAAAACGGAGGAAAAGATCCTGGCAGCGATTGCCGAAGCAGGTTCAAGGCCTGATCGGCTTCCGCTTGCCTTCATGAGGCCAATTGCAGCTGATATTGAAACGGCTCTAGCCAACATGGAGCATATCATTCGGTCATCGAGGGCTGGCAGCATCCGCCGCATGAGGGAAACGATCAAGGACCTCGATTTCATCATATCGACAGATCATCCCGAAGAAGTGAAGAATCAGCTTCTTGCTATATCAGGGATCAAGCATGTGATAGCGGCAGGTGATACAAAAGTATCGGTCGTGCTTGATTATGAATATGATATTTCTGTCGATTTCAGGATCGTGAAGGATAAGGAATTCATCACGACACTGCATCATTTTACAGGTTCGAAGGATCATAATGTGAGGATGCGCCAGCTTGCTAAAGAACGAGGCGAAAAAATCAGCGAATATGGTGTGGAAGTGGCGGAAACTGGAGAGATCCTGACGTTCGAAACAGAAGAACAATTTTATCATCACTTTGATTTGCCATACATCCCACCGGAATTGCGTGAAGACGGAACCGAAGTGGAGCAATATGATTCAAGTGAATCGCTCATTTCTTTAGAGGCCATACAAGGTGATCTCCATATGCATACCACTTGGAGTGATGGGGCTTATACGATAGAAGAAATGATTGAAGCGTGCCGTGCAAAAGGCTATCGATATATGGCCATAACCGATCATTCGCAATATTTGAAAGTGGCGAACGGACTGACCGTAGAACGGGTCCGCGAACAAAAAAAGATCATTCAAGAGTTAAATGAAAAATACGATGATTTTACCGTGCTTTCAGGGATTGAAATGGATATTCTCCCTGATGGGACGCTTGATTATGACGATGACCTGCTTGCGGAGCTGGATTTGGTAATCGCATCGATCCATTCCAGTTTTTCACAGCCGCGAGAAACGATCATGGAGCGCTTGAAAACGGCCCTTAACAATCCACATGTCGATATCATCGCCCATCCAACGGGAAGGATCATCGGGAAACGGACCGGATATGATGTCGATATGGATATGCTGATCGAGCTGGCACGTGATACGAATACTGCCTTGGAGCTGAATGCGAATCCGAACCGCCTGGATTTGGCGCCTCCCCACCTGCGCAAGGCACAGGAAGCTGGCGTTACGATCGTAATCAATACCGATGCACACAGCATCGATATGCTGGAGCATATGCCAGTAGGAGTTTCATCGGCCAAAAAAGGCTGGGTCAAAGAATCTACGGTCCTGAATGCAAAGGATCCGGATGGATTATTAGCGTTTTTGAAGAGAAATGATTAACTATTTTGCCCATAAATAAGGAGGAGCTTTAACTCCATGCATAATAAAGCTTTAAAGACATTGGAATTTCATAAAATCAAAGAACAATTAATCTCTCACGCTTCTTCTTCAATAGGAAAAGAGAAGGCTGAGCAACTGATGCCTTCAACCGACTTTGAAGAGGTGACGAGGTGGCAGGACGAAACGGATGAGTCTGCCAAAATCGTCCGGTTGAAAGGCAACTTGCCATTGGGCGGGATTTTTGATATCCGGCCACATGCCAAAAGGGCCCAGATTGGCGGTATGCTTTCACCGATGGAACTGATGGAGCTCGCCAGTACGATTCGTGCCGGCAGGATCCTGACTCGTTTCTTCGAAGAATTGGCCGAGCAGGAAATAGATGTCCCGCTTTTAGCCGAATATATCGATTCGCTTCACCCGTTGATTGATCTGCAGCAGGAAATTACGTTTGCAATCAGTGAACATGGCGAAGTGATGGATTCTGCGAGCGATAAGCTCCGCACCTTAAGAAACCAGATCCGCACGAACGAAAGTCGTGTCCGTGAGAAGCTGGAAAGCATGATTCGTTCCTCGAACGCAACAAAAATGTTATCGGATGCCATCATCACGATCCGGAATGACCGTTTTGTCATCCCGGTTAAACAGGAATACCGCAGTGTGTATGGCGGGATCATCCATGATCAATCATCATCTGGGCAGACCTTGTTCATTGAGCCGCAAGCAATCGTGCAATTGAATAATGTCCTTCAGGAAACAAGAGTGAATGAAATGCAGGAAATCGAACGGATATTGGTGGAATTATCGGAGAAAGTCGGTGGGTACACGCCTGAATTGCTTCATAATGTCAAGGTGCTGGCACATATCGACTTCCTGGTTGCCAAGGCGAAATATGCCAAAGCGATAAAGGGGTCGAAGCCGAATCTTAATAATGAAGGACGCGTGAAATTATTCAAGGCGAAGCATCCGCTCATTCCAAGTGATGCCGTCGTCGCCAACGACATTTTCCTTGGTGATGATTTCACGACGATCGTCATTACCGGCCCGAATACAGGGGGAAAAACGGTAACCTTGAAAACGATTGGCCTTTGTACGTTAATGGCCCAATCAGGACTGCAAATCCCTGCGCTCGATGGCTCTGAAACGGCTGTGTTTTCCTCCGTTTATGCCGATATTGGCGATGAACAGTCGATCGAACAAAGCCTTAGTACGTTCTCGTCCCATATGGTCAATATCGTCGACATCCTAAAAAAAGTCGATTACGACAGCCTTGTCTTATTCGATGAGCTTGGTGCGGGAACCGACCCTCAGGAGGGAGCCGCTTTAGCGATATCGATTTTGGATGAGGTATATAAGCGCGGAGCACGTGTGATGGCAACGACACATTATCCGGAATTAAAAGCATACGGATATGATCGGGAAGGGGTCATCAATGCAAGCGTTGAATTCGATGTGGAAACGTTAAGCCCCACTTATAAACTCTTGATCGGTGTACCGGGACGAAGTAATGCTTTTGAAATTTCCAAGCGTCTAGGCTTGGATGAAAGCGTGATAAGCAATGCCCGCAGTCATATCGGCGAGGATACGAATAAAGTTGAAAATATGATAGCTTCTCTTGAAGATAGCCGCAAGAAGGCGGAAGAGGAGGAGCTGGAAGCCAAGAACCACCTGGAACAGGCGGAAATCCTTCATAAAGATTTGCAAAAGCAAATGGGTGAATATGAAGAAGAACGCGATGCGCTTGCCGAAAAGGCAACAAAAGAGGCGGCTGCAATCGTTGAACAGGCAAAAAAAGAAGCCGAAGCGATCATCGCGGATTTACGTAAATTGCGGCTTGAAAAAAATGCCGATGTGAAAGAGCACGAACTGATCGACGCGAAAAAACGACTTGAAGAAGCAACGCCTAAACTGAAGAAAACATCGAATAAAGTGGCAAGGCCTTTGGAGAAAAGTCTGAAACCGGGAGATGAAGTTAAGGTTGTAAGCTTCGGCCAAAAGGGTCATCTGATCGAAAAGGTTTCCGGTAATGAGTGGCAAGTTCAGATCGGCATCATGAAAATGAAGGTGAAGGAGTCCGACCTGGAATTCATCAAGGCTACAAAAGTGAAGGAAACCAAGCCCCTCACCACGATAAAAGGGCGGGATTACCACGTTAGCGTGGAACTTGATTTACGTGGGGAACGCTTTGAAAATGCCATCTCAAGAGTCGAAAAGTATGTGGATGATGCGCTATTGGCCGGATATTCAAGTGTCTCGATCATTCATGGTAAAGGGACGGGGGCTCTCCGGTCCGGAGTTCAGGAATACTTGAAAAATCATCGCGCTGTCAAAAGGATCCGGTTCGGCGAAGCTGGAGAAGGCGGAACGGGCATTACGGTGGTGGAATTTAAATAAAGGGTGGTCATGCCGGCTCTCTGCCTAGCCGGTTGGCCAGTTACCATTTTGGGAGTTGGACCATGGAGAATATGTGGGAAAATGAATATGTATATATAGCTGCTCGTTACAGTGTCGTAATTTTGTGCATGATTGTTTTTTTAGCCATTTTTGAACTTGTCACAAAGTACAAGAACTGGGAGGAAATCAAACAGGGAAACCTATCCGTGGCGTTGGCAACAGGCGGCAAAATATTTGGGATCGCCTATGTATTCCAGCAGTCCATCCTCCATCAGAACTCGCTCCTTACCATGATTGGCTGGGGTGTGTACGGATTTGTCCTTTTGCTGATCGGTTATTTCATTTTTGAATTTATGACACCTGGCTTTAAAATAGATGAAGAAATACAAAAAGATAACCGGGCAGTTGGATTCCTATCGATGATCATTTCCATCGCTTTATCTTTAGTCATCGGTGCCGGAATTTCTTGATGTCCATCATGAGAGGGAGAAAACTGTGGAGAAACTTGCAAAAATCCTGATTGTTTGTTGCGGAATCTTTTTTCTGCTTGGAATCGTTTATATGTTATTCTTCACTTGAAAGAAGCGGCCATATGCGTCGCTTTTTATTTTGCAGTCAAATAGAATGAGGAATTTCAAGCTTAGCACTTAAATGGCCACAATTTTGGAGGTCTGTACTTGGACCGTTCCATTGCACTGCAGGTGATCCCTTATCCAGAGGCGGTCCTTGAGTCTCCTCGGCTTTCAGCCTGCGGTGTCTTACGTAGGCGCGCAATTCCCGCAGGAGTGTCGCGCCTTCCGTTTCATACACTTATATTGAAAACGAATGTGGAATCCTGATTGCCCTCAGTTTGGGGTGGTTTCTAAGTTTTGTGGCTTATTGAATGCAACTAAGATTCTGCCATCAGCCTTTATGCTTATATTTCCTGATTTCAGCAATTGTAAGAAAATCCCGGTTGTATTATAATGAGAATGAGTATTGTGAATATTCAGAAGGAGGGGTGTACATGAGCCATAAGCCATGGCAAGCTCTTTATCCGGAACAGATACCAGCCGTACTATCGTACGAAGATAAGCCTCTTTATTCATTTTTGAAAGAGTCAGCCGAAGAATTCCCCGGTAAAGCATCCATTCATTTCCAGGGAAAGGAATTATCGTACCGCGAAGTTTATGAGTCGGCTTTAAAGTTTGCAGCCTATTTAAAAAGCATCGGCCTTCAAAAGGGAGAACGGGTCGCCGTCATGCTACCTAACTGCCCTCAAGGTGTCATCAGCTTTTTTGGGATATTGATGGCCGGCGGAGTAGTCGTTCAAACGAATCCAACGTATACGGAACGTGAACTTGAGTATCAAATGAAAGATTCCGGGGCGAAAATGATTTTAGTGATGGATATTTTATTTCCCCGTGTCACGGCAATCGCTTCTAGAACGAATATCGAACATATCATTGTAACCGCTATCAAGGAATATTTACCTTTTCCGAAAAATCTCATTTATCCATTCATCCAAAAAAAGCAATATGGAATCGTCGTCAAAGTGGAGCATGCAGGCAATCATCATTTGTTCACCGAAATCATGAAACGGGAAATCCCCGAGGAAGTGCTCGAGCCGATCGATGTGAATGAAGACCTTGCCCTTTTGCAATATACGGGAGGGACAACGGGCTTTCCGAAAGGGGTCATGCTTACTCATAAGAACTTATTGGCGAATACGAAGATGTGCAATGCGTGGCTTTATAAAAATAGGCGCGGGGAAGAAAGGGTCCTGGCCATTTTACCATTCTTCCACGTGTATGGGATGACGACGGTATTGGTTCTTTCCGTCATGGAAGGGAATACGATGATCATCATGCCGAAGTTCGATATCGAAGCGACGCTGAAAACCATCCAAAAACAGAAACCGACGATGTTTCCCGGTGCGCCAACGATGTATATCGGTCTACTGAACCATCCGGATATCGGCAAGTATGACCTGTCTTCCATCAATGCCTGTATAAGCGGTTCTGCAGCATTGCCCTTGGAGGTTCAAGAGCAATTCGAAAAAATAACGGGCGGAAAGCTCGTTGAAGGCTATGGACTTTCGGAAACTTCTCCGGTGACCCATGCTAATTTCATTTGGGATCAGCCCAGGGTAAAAGGCAGCATTGGATTGCCATGGCCAGATACGGACTCGGTGATCTTGTCCCTGGAAACGGGTGAAGAGCTTGCGCCGAATGAAATTGGGGAAATAGCCATAAAAGGACCTCAAGTGATGCAGGGATACTGGAATCGACCGGAAGAAACGGAAAGCACTTTTAAAAATGGCTGGCTGCTTACAGGCGATTTGGGATACATGGATGAACAGGGGTTCTTTTATGTGGTCGAGCGGAAAAAAGATACCATCATTGCAGGGGGATTCAATATATACCCGCGTGAGGTGGAAGAGGTCCTATATGAGCATGAGGCGATTCAAGAGGTTGTAGTGGCAGGAATACCTGATCCATATCGCGGTGAAACCGTCAAAGCTTATGTTGTCCTGAAAAAAAATGCCAGTGCGACTGAAGCAGAATTGAATGAGTTTGCCAGAAAGAGCCTGGCTTCCTATAAGGTGCCGCGCAGCTATGAATTCAGGGAAGAACTGCCCAAAACGACAATAGGAAAGATCTTGAGAAGAGTCCTGATCGAGGAAGAAAAGAAGAAGCTATCCGACGAAAGAAAAGAAGCGTAAAGCAGCATCGTCTAAACGGAGCAGTGGCATGGCTCCGATTTTTGGAGAGAAGCTGGACAACCTCCAGATCGAGGCTGTACAATGGAGATAATGGAGTGGCAGTACTCTTTGAAGTTTTTGCTTGACAGGCAAGGGTCGTCATTTTATGATAGAAATATGAATGATGATTCATTCATTTTCTGAAAGGGGACAGCCAGTGAAACGCAACAGACCAAAGTATAATCAAATTATTGACGCAGCCGTCATCGTCATTGCCCAAAACGGCTATTATCAAGCTCAAGTATCCAAAATCGCCAAGCAGGCAGGCGTAGCGGATGGCACCATATATCTTTATTTCAAAAATAAAGAAGATATTTTAATATCATTATTTCATGAAAAGATGGGCTATTTTGTGGAACAAATCGAAGAAGAGCTCAAAGGAAAATCCACAGCGTCGGAAAAGATGCATGTGCTTATCCAGAAACATTTTCAAATCCTTTCAGAAGACGTGAATTTAGCAATTGTCACCCAGTTGGAATTAAGGCAGTCGAATAAAGAATTGCGCCTAAGAATCAATGATGTGTTGAGAGGGTATTTAAATTTAATCGATCAGATCATCATTGAAGGAAAAGAGAAAGGCGAATTCCTGCCCGATTTAAATAATTTACTTGCAAGGCAGATGATATTCGGAACGATAGACGAAACGGTGACGACATGGGTCATGAATGAGCAAAAGTATTCTCTTTCGGACCTTGCACCAGACGTTCATCGCCTCCTGCTCGGAGGATGCGGCCTTAGAAGTTAACGGTTTGAATGGAGGATGGCTAACCATCCTCTAAAAGAATCGGTTAATGGCTTTCCGTTTTATTAAGGGAAGAGATACATATTGAATGTTCAAAAAAGTTCGACTAACATGACAGGAGGGATGGATATGCAATACCTTAAGCTTTCTATCGAAAATCATGTGGCATCCATAACGATTGAACATGCACCTGCAAACGCACTTTCCTCGGCCATCATCGGGGAGCTGTCAGAGGCCTTCGATCAAATCGGGCAAAACGAAGAGGTGCGAGTTGTCCTACTTCATGGCGAAGGAAGATTTTTCTCGGCGGGAGCTGACATTAAAGAGTTTACTGAAGTGAAAAATGGTGAAGCTTTCATATCCTTGACCAAGAAAGGTCAAGCTGTATTCGAAAAAATCGAATCCTTCCCGAAACCGGTCATTGCCGCCATCCATGGTGCAGCACTTGGCGGAGGATTGGAACTGGCAATGTCCTGCCACATTCGTTTGGTAACCGAAAGGGCAAAGCTAGGTTTGCCTGAGCTGCAGTTGGGTTTAATCCCTGGTTTTGCCGGCACACAGCGCCTTCCTCGTTATGTAGGCACGGCAAAAGCAGCTGAAATGCTCTTTACAAGCGAACCGATTACAGGTACTCAAGCCGTGGAATGGGGTCTGGCGAATCATGCCTTCAGTGACGAAGAACTGCTTCCAAAGGCAAATGAGCTGGCAAAAAAAATCGCCAAGAAAAGCCCGGTTGCTTTAAAGGCGGCCATCGAGTTATTGAATTATTCCAAGCATGATTCCTACTATAAAGGTGTGGATAGGGAAGCGGCCCTCTTTGGCAAAGCTTTTGAGACGGCTGATGCAAAAGAAGGAATTCAGGCCTTCATCGAAAAAAGGGAAGCTGTATTCAAAGGGAAATAATAGTTTTGTAGGTACCAAAAAACTATTTTTAAATATTATGCAGGATTTTGCCGGAACCTGAAGAATAGTATTAATATATCAAAAAAATTCATAATCTTCAAAACTCAAATCATTCGGGAGGTATTACCGTGAACATTTATGTGCTGCTGAAAAGAACATTCGATACAGAAGAAAAAATTACATTATCCAATGGGAAAATTAATGAGGATGGAGCAGAATTCATCATTAATCCGTATGATGAGTATGCTGTTGAAGAAGCCATCCAAGTGCGTGATGCACAAGGCGGCGAAGTAACGGTCATCTCCGTCGGAAGCGAAGAGGCTGAGAAGCAATTGCGTACAGCTCTTGCAATGGGTGCAGATAAAGCGGTATTGATCAATATCGAAGATGATATAGAAAATGGCGACCAATTCACGACTGCCAAAATCATAGGCGAATACTTAAAAGACAAAGAGGCCGATTTAATCATTGCAGGGAATGTGGCCATCGATGGCGGTTCAGGTCAAGTCGGTCCACGCGTTGCCGAAATCTTAGAAATCCCTTATATCACAACGATCACTAAATTGGATATTGCAGATGGAAATGTAAGCGTTATCCGTGATGTTGAAGGGGATTCCGAAACGATCGAAGCATCTCTTCCGTTGTTGGTCACCGCTCAGCAAGGCTTAAATGAGCCGCGTTATCCTTCTTTGCCAGGGATCATGAAAGCGAAGAAAAAACCGCTTGAAGAATTGGAATTGGATGATTTGGACCTGGAAGAGGAAGATGTTGAAGCGAAAACAAAAACGATCGAAATCTACCTTCCAGCCAAAAAAGAAGCAGGAAAAGTCTTGAGCGGCGAGATCGGTGACCAAGTTAGCGAACTTGTGCAATTATTACGCAGCGAAGCTAAAGTAATTTAATAGAAACGGTTCCTTTTTAAAACAAACTACACACAACAAATGGATAAAATAGAGCACAGGAGGTTTTTATAAATGGCTAGAAAGTTTCTTGTATTGGGCGAAGTTCGCGACGGTTCACTAAGAAATGTATCATTTGAAGCGATCGGTGCGGCTAAACTTGCTGCAGATGGCGGAGAAATCGTAGGTGTTTTAGTTGGTGACAGTGTTCAAGATTTGGGGAATGAATTGATCCAATTCGGTGCAGACCGGGTTGTCGCCATCGAAAACGATCAATTGAAGCAATACACTTCAGATGGCTATGCGCAAGCCTTGCTCGCCGTCATCGAGCAGGAAAAGCCCGAAGGCATCTTCTTCGGCCATACGGCACTTGGAAAAGACCTTGCCCCTAAATTGGCTGGAAAGCTTGAATCAGGTTTGATTTCTGACGTAACATCCATCGAAGAAGAAGGCGGAAATATCGTTTTCACCCGTCCGATTTATTCTGGTAAAGCTTTTGAAAAGAAAATTGTTACAGATGGAGTGATATTCGCAACGATCCGTCCGAACAATATTGAGCCATTGGCGAAAGATGAGTCCCGCTCCGGTGATGTAGCTGCATTGAGCGTGGATATTAAGGATTTACGCACCATCATAAAAGATGTTGTCAGAAAGGCAAGTGAAGGCGTCGATCTTTCAGAAGCCAAGGTAATCATCGCTGGCGGCCGCGGAGTGAAAAGCGAAGACGGCTTTGAACCTTTAAAGGAACTGGCACAAGTTCTTGGCGGAGCGGTAGGGGCTTCCCGTGGTGCATGTGACGCGGATTATTGTGACTATTCTTTGCAAATCGGCCAAACGGGTAAGGTCGTTACACCTGACCTATATATTGCCTGCGGAATCTCTGGAGCGATTCAGCATTTAGCTGGTATGTCCAACTCCAAAGTGATCGTAGCCATCAATAAAGATCCTGAAGCGAACATCTTCAATGTAGCTGACTATGGAATTGTCGGCGATCTTTTCGAGGTCATTCCATTACTGACGGAAGAATTCAAAAAACTTAAAGTGAATGCTTAAAAGCGTAAACGGCTTCGAATAAGGGATGGGACATTATATGTCTTGTCCCTTATTTTATTGATATAGGCTGCGAATTATGGGTGCATATTCCCTCTTTATTTGGACATCCTACCACTGAAGCAAAATGTTAGCATCGATTCTAGCAACAATGGTATACTGTCTTTAGTTATTTGAGTAAATTTGAGGAGGAAATATATATGGCTATTGTAAATGCAACTGACCAAACGTTCACAACGGATACTAGCGAAGGTGTCGTTCTTGTAGATTTCTGGGCTCCATGGTGCGGACCTTGTAAAATGATCGCTCCTGTTCTTCAAGAGCTTGATACGGAAATTGGCGATTCAGCGAAAATCGTAAAAGTGGATGTAGATGAAAACCAAGAAACAGCTGGAAAATTCGGTGTAATGAGCATTCCGACACTGATCGTCCTTAAAGACGGTGAAGTGGTGGATAAAGTGGTTGGCTTCCAACCTAAAGAAGCTCTTGCTGAGCTTATTGCAAAACACGCTTAATAAACGGGTCAGCTAAAAAAAGCTTCAGGTCTCCGGACTTGAAGCTTTTTTCGCTATCTTGATATATAATAATTGTAAAATGGGAGAACAGGAGGCTGAAAGCATGAACCAGCAAATAAAGAATAAACTTGCCCTTCTTCCCGATCAGCCTGGTTGTTATTTGATGAAAGATCGTCAGGGAACGATCATTTATGTAGGCAAGGCGAAAGTGTTGAAGAACCGTGTCCGTTCCTATTTCACGGGATCCCATGATGGAAAGACATTTCGGCTCGTAAATGAGATTGAGGATTTTGAATACATCGTCACATCTTCCAATATCGAGGCTCTCATTTTAGAGCTGAATCTAATCAAAAAACATGATCCAAAATATAATGTCATGCTTAAGGATGATAAAACATATCCCTTCATCAAGCTGACCGCTGAGCGGCATCCCCGCCTGATCATTACGCGAAAGGTCAAAAAAGACAAAGGGAAATACTTCGGTCCATACCCTAATGCTTTTGCGGCTAACGAAACGAAAAAACTGCTCGACCGCATCTATCCTCTTCGAAAGTGCAATACGCTGCCGGATCGGGTTTGCCTTTATTATCACCTTGGTCAATGTCTGGCTCCATGCGTATATGATGTGGAGGAACAGGAATATAAAAAAATGGTCGATGATATCAACCGTTTCTTGAATGGCGGGCATACCGAGATTAAGAAAGAACTGACCGAAAAAATGCTGGAGGCATCCGAAGAGCTGGATTTTGAGAGGGCGAAGGAGTTTCGTGACAAAATTGCCCATATCGATATCACGATGGAAAAGCAGAAAATGATGTCGACCGATTTCATCGACAGGGATGTATTCGGATTTGCCCATGATAAAGGTTGGATGTGCGTTCAAGTATTCTTTGTAAGACAAGGTAAATTGATAGAAAGGGACGTATCCCTATTTCCCGTCTATGATGAACCGGAACAGGAACTGCTCACATTCCTGGGTCAGTTTTACGAGATTACGAACCATTTTAAACCGAAGGAAATCCTGCTTCCCGAGTCGGTGGATGCTGAACTGGCTGAAGGCCTGCTTGGCGTGAAGACGATTCATCCAAAGCGGGGTTCGAAAAAGGATATGTTGAAATTGGCCAATAAAAATGCCTCCATTGCGCTTCAGGAAAAGTTTTCATTGATTGAGCGTGATGAAGAAAGAACGATCAATGCGGTGGAAAACCTTGGAGTGCAATTGGGGATCTATACCCCGCATCGAATTGAGGCCTTCGATAACTCCAACATCCAAGGAAGCGATCCTGTTTCCGCTTTGGTCGTGTTCATTGATGGCAAACCCGAGAAAAGGGAATACCGCAAATATAAGATCAAAACCGTCCAGGGGCCTGATGATTATGGATCGATGCGCGAAGTCGTCCGAAGAAGGTATTCACGGGTATTGAAAGAGGGTCTTCCGCTTCCGGATTTAATCATCATCGATGGCGGTAAGGGACATGTGGAGGCCGTCCGCGATATTTTGGAAAATGAACTGGGCCTGGATATCCCGCTTTCTGGCCTGATTAAAGATGAGAAGCATAGAACATCTCAATTGATGATCGGCAATCCTCTTGAGCTTGTACCGCTTGATTCCCGGAGTCAGGAATTCTACTTATTGCAAAGAATACAGGATGAAGTGCATCGGTTTGCGATTACGTTTCACCGCCAGCTGCGAGGCAAAAATGCCGTGCACTCCCAGCTGGATGATATTCCGGGAGTCGGCGAAAAACGAAGAAAGCAATTATTGAGACATTTCGGTTCATTGAAGAAAATTAAAGAGGCCTCGGTCGAGGAAATTATCGGAGCGGGCATGCCAAAAGGGGTAGCTGAGGGAATCGTGAGAAAATTGCAAGAATAATCTTGCCCCCCACAAATCTCTATGCTATGATTAAAAGGAATTTTTAACTAGACAACTTAAAAGTGCTGATAGAGGTGCGGAATTCAAGAGTAAAAACCTGGAGAAGTATGAGTTTCCATGATGGGTTTTGAAAGGGGAGGACGCCGAAGGAAGACAAGTCTCATAGCTTGTTTTTCTGGTCTGACATTTAATAAATGGCGGATTGTCAGGGTGTATGCCCTGGAGAGCTATCTCACTGTGCTTACAGGATTGGATATGTGATCACAGCAATGAGATATTTCTCATTGCTTTTTTTATTGCCTAAAAAGAGAGGGTGCATGAGGATGGCATTAATCGTACAAAAATTCGGCGGGACATCCGTCGGCAGCGTTGAAAAACTTAAAAATGTTGCCAATCGGGTAATCGAGGAAGCGGAGAAGGGCAATGAGGTAGTCGTCGTTGTTTCAGCAATGGGTAAAACGACCGATCAATTGGTTTCCATGGCCCATGATATATCCAGCGCCCCCAGCAAGAGGGAAATGGATATGCTATTGACGACGGGGGAACAGGTTACGATTTCCCTGCTGACGATGGCCTTGCTTGAGAAGGGGCATGAAGCGATCTCGTATACTGGCTGGCAGGCAGGGATGCAGACGGAATCCGTACATGGGAATGCCCGGATATTGGATATTGATGCTTCGAGAATCCAAGCTAGACTGCAAGAAAGGCAGATCGTCGTCGTGGCCGGTTTTCAGGGAAACGATGTTAATGGGGAAATCACTACATTGGGGCGTGGCGGTTCCGATACGACCGCAGTTGCCATCGCTGCAGCGCTCAATGCGGATAGATGTGACATTTACACGGATGTTACGGGTGTTTTCACAACGGATCCGCGCTACATTAAAGAAGCGCGCAAACTGCAATCCATCTCTTATGATGAGATGCTCGAGCTTGCCAATTTAGGGGCGGGCGTGCTCCATCCAAGGGCTGTCGAATATGCGAAAAATTATCAAATCCCGCTTGAAGTCCGTTCAAGCATGGAGAGGGAATCAGGAACGATCATTGAGGAGGAAGCAACTATGGAAGAAAACTTAATCGTGCGCGGCATCGCATTCGAAGATAGCATCACTAGGGTGACGGTTTATGGCTTGCCCCAATCACTTGGTGCATTATCAACCATTTTCATGACGCTTGCGAAAAACCAGATCAATGTTGACATCATCATTCAAAGCATGACTGCAGAGGATACGACCAACTTATCATTCTCCATAAAAAGTGAAGATAAAAAAGCGGCTTTGATCGTGTTGGAAAATAATAAAGAGCAGTTGGCCTTTGACAGGGTTGAAACGGAGGGCGGACTGGCCAAGGTGTCAATCGTTGGATCGGGTATGGTATCCAATCCTGGAGTGGCTGCCGAGATGTTTGAAGTGATGGCCAATACAGGCATCCAAGTGAAAATGGTCAGCACATCGGAAATTAAAGTTTCGACTGTCGTCAATGAGCTGGAGATGGTGAAGGCGGTAGAATCCCTGCATGAAGCATTTAAACTTGGTCAGCATGCAAATGTGCTAGCCTGATTGTATGGAGTCCAGTAAAAAACAGACTTCCGGTAAAAAGGGTAAGTCTGTTTTATGGGCTCGTTAGATTGGATCTCTGGGATCCCATTGAATGGTGAATGTCACTTTTTTTGCGCGGCGTTTAACTTCTTCCGTTGATTCGCTGAGGAATTTTTTTTGCAGTGTGAACTGCTCGGCAAGAAAGCCGGCTTCAAGCTGGAAGTGACAGTCAGGATGTAAATCCAGGCGGCGGCTGATTATTTCACCCGACAAGGATAACTCCATCTCGTTTTTCGTATACTTGATGATTTCCAAATCTCCCCAACCGGCGCTTTGGAAAAATTCAATAACCTCTTGATCGCCATTCAGTGGGAATTTTCTTGCTAACTGTTTACCTGCCCAATAGAGGATCTGATTCGAGTCTTTTCCGAGTATATCGTTCAGAAGTACTTCCCTGATTAATTCATATCCGAAAGCCGGAACTTGGAACTCTTCAGTTTGAATTTCTTCCTCTATCGCTGCAGCAATATTTTTTTTCATAGTTTATCGCCTCTTTCTGTAAATCTATTATAAACGTTTTTCTTTTGCAAATTATATTGTTTTTTTATTTATTTAAAAGGCAAATGGAAAAAAATGATAAATTATACCGAAATATTAATGGATTCATACATTATTTCTCGTAATATAGCCTTGACAAATAAAAAAACATGCATTTTTAGCCAATAATATCTATTTTAAAAAAGAGATTTGTTGTATCCGTTTTCTTGACGCACATAGAAGTCAGGAGTAAAATGGACATGTCACATAATTGTAAGAAAGTATAGGAGAGCTTTTTGCACTCTATACTTTATTTTCACGCGGAGATAAAAGGTAGCCACCAGATTATCTTTGCATGATTTTTCACAAATTAAGGGGGGGCACTTAGTGGCAAAAAATCGCGAGTTTGGGAATCGTAGACTTCATTCACTTCTTGGAGTTATTCCGATTGGTCTATTCCTAATTTTTCATTTATCGGTAAACTTTATGGCAACAAAAGGGGAAGAGACATTTAATGGGGCCGTTCATTTAATTGAATATACGCCCGTAAAGCTTTTGGTAGAGTGGGTCGTCATCTATCTACCGATCATTTTCCATGCTGTGTACGGAATTTATATTGCCTTTACAGCAAAAAACAACTTGGGGAGATTTAGTTTCTTCCGTAACTGGATGTTCATGTTGCAACGCCTGACTGGAATCATAACGCTGATTTTCCTTGTTTGGCATATTTGGGAGACTAGAGTTCAAGCAGCCATGGGTGCTGAGGTTGATTTTGACATGATGGCAGAGATTTTCTCTAACCCATTCATGATCGTGTTCTATATTGTAGGTATTATTTCTGCAATTTTCCACTTTGCGAATGGATTATGGTCATTTGCAGTGAGCTGGGGTCTGACAGTTTCACCTAAATCACAAAAAATCATGACGTACGTAACTTTGATCATTTTCGTTCTGCTTTCTTATATCGGCGTTAGCGCAGTTTTCGCTTTCGTTTAAGAAGTTAGAGTTCATTTATAGTATCCGGATAAAAAACATAGCTTTGCTAATGGAAATAAGGGAGTGACAGAATTGGGTAAAGGTAAAATCATTATCGTAGGTGGAGGTCTAGCCGGCTTAATGGCGACGATCAAAGCAGCAGAGCTTGGACAACAGGTTGATTTATTTTCTTTAGTGCCTGTTAAACGCTCTCACTCAGTTTGTGCCCAAGGCGGAATCAATGGGGCAGTAAATACAAAAGGTGAAGGGGATTCTCCATTCATTCACTTTGATGATACAGTTTATGGCGGGGACTTCTTGGCTAACCAACCCCCGGTTAAAGCGATGTGTGAAGCGGCACCATCGATCATCCATATGTTTGACCGTATGGGCGTTATGTTCAACCGTACTCCGGAAGGTCTTCTTGATTTCCGTCGTTTCGGCGGTACACAACATAGCCGTACAGCATTCGCGGGTGCAACGACTGGTCAACAATTGCTTTACGCATTGGACGAGCAGGTTCGCCGTTATGAAGTGGAAGGACTTGTTACGAAATATGAAGGCTGGGAATTCCTTGGAGCTGTTATCGATGATGAAGAAACAGCACGCGGTATCGTAGCTCAGAACTTGACTACAATGGAAATCAAATCATTCCCTGGCGATGCAGTCATCATGGCAAGCGGGGGCCCTGGAATCATATTCGGTAAATCCACTAACTCGATGATCAATACAGGTTCAGCAGCATCGATCGTCTATCAACAAGGTGTTAATTATGCCAACGGTGAGTTCATTCAAATTCACCCGACAGCAATCCCTGGAGATGACAAACTTCGTCTAATGAGTGAATCCGCTCGTGGTGAAGGTGGACGTATCTGGACATATAAAGACGGAAAACCTTGGTATTTCCTTGAAGAAAAATACCCTGCTTACGGTAACTTGGTACCTCGTGATATCGCGACTCGTGAAATCTTCGACGTATGTATGAACATGAAGCTTGGTATTAATGGAGAAAACATGGTTTATCTGGATCTATCACAT
>NZ_PHNG01000726.1:0-4072 GCF_002803435.1 Bacillus sp. mrc49
CGATCATGGCTTCCGTCTGCCGTCCGCGAAGGATAACCGGCCGCTAAGATTTGAGGAATTCGAGAAAAAGGTCCATCAATCGGTATTCGTTTCAGCGACACCGGGACCATATGAACTCGAGCATACACCTGAAATGGTCCAGCAGATCATTCGTCCTACCGGCTTGCTTGACCCAACAATCGAGGTTCGTCCAATTGAAGGGCAGATAGATGACATGATCGGAGAAATCCAGGATCGGGTCAAAAAGAATGAACGGGTCCTGATTACGACCCTGACGAAAAAGATGTCCGAAGACTTGACGGATTATTTAAAGGAAATCGGCATCAAGGTTCAATACCTTCATTCGGAAGTGAAAACCTTAGAAAGAATAGAAATCATCCGCGAGCTGCGAATGGGCAAATATGATGTACTCGTCGGAATCAACCTCTTGCGGGAAGGATTGGATATACCGGAAGTGTCGTTAGTGACCATCCTCGATGCCGATAAAGAAGGTTTCCTCCGCTCGGAGCGTTCGCTCATCCAAACGATGGGCCGTGCTGCACGGAATGCCAATGGGCATGTCATCATGTATGCAGACCGCATCACGAATTCGATGGAGCTTGCCATCAATGAAACGAAGCGGCGCCGTGAAATTCAGGAGCAGTATAATGAAGCGCATGGGATCCTGCCGCAAACCATTCAAAAGGATATCCGTGACTCCATCAGGGCTACACATGTGGCGGAAGAAGGGGAAGAGTACAAAGAAGATCTTGCGCCAAGCTTTGCGAAGCTCCCGAAAAAAGAGCGCCTAAAAGTGATGGAAAGCATGGAAAAAGAAATGAAGGAAGCAGCAAAGGCGCTGGACTTCGAGCGGGCTGCCGAGCTGCGTGATTTATTACTAGAGTTAAAAGCGGAAGGGTGACGAAACATGGCAATGGATAAGATTGTGATCAAAGGCGCAAGGGCCAACAATTTAAAGAATATTGATATCACGATACCGAGGGACAAACTTGTCGTCCTTACTGGATTATCTGGATCTGGAAAGTCTTCCTTGGCCTTTGATACGATTTATGCAGAAGGGCAAAGACGTTATGTGGAATCATTGTCCGCTTATGCGCGTCAATTTTTAGGTCAGGTGGATAAACCGGATGTCGATGCGATTGAAGGTTTATCACCTGCCATTTCCATAGACCAGAAAACGACCAGTCGCAATCCCCGATCAACCGTAGGGACCGTTACGGAAATCTATGATTATTTAAGGCTGTTATATGCACGTGTCGGCAGGCCTACCTGTCCGATCCACAACATAGAAATCAGCTCCCAAACGATTGAGCAAATGGTGGACCGCATCCTTGATTACCCTGAACGCACCAAGCTTCAAGTATTGGCCCCGCTAGTCTCTGGCAGGAAAGGGACACATGCGAAGGTCTTGGAGGAAGTCAAGAAACAAGGATATGTCCGCATTCGTGTGAATGGGGAAATGCATGATTTAAGTGATGAAATCGTACTGGAAAAAAATAAAAAGCATTCGATTGAAGTGATCATCGACCGGATCGTCATTAAAGAGGGTGTTAGGGCCAGGCTTGCCGATTCGTTGGAAAGTGCTTTGAAGCTTGGTGAAGGCAAGGTCATCATTGACGTCATGGGTGAGGAAGAACTGCTGTTCAGTGAGAATCATGCTTGTCCATACTGCGGGTTTTCGATTGAGGAATTGGAACCAAGGATGTTCTCCTTCAATAGCCCGTTTGGCGCCTGCCCTGATTGTGATGGTTTAGGGGCAAGGCTTGAAGTGGACCGGGACCTGGTCATCCCGGATAAGGATTTAACCTTGCACCAACATGCCATTGCCCCATGGGAACCGACAAGCTCACAATATTATCCTCAGCTGCTTGAGGCGGTAGCCAACCACTATGGAATCGATATGGATGTGCCCGTTAAAGAATTGCCTGAGGATAATATGGATAAGATTTTAAATGGCTCAGGCAAAGACAAGATTTATTTCCGCTATAAGAATGATTTTGGAAGAGTGCAAGAAGGATATATTACCTTTGAGGGCATCTTAAGAAACATCGAGAGGCGTTTCAAGGAGACGAGCTCGGATTATATCCGTGAGCAAATGCAAAAATACATGTCAGAGCACCACTGTCCAACCTGTAAGGGCCATCGTTTGAAAAAGGAAAGCCTGGCCGTACTCATCCAAGGGGTCCATATAAGTGAAACGACCGCTTTATCGGTTGAAGATGCCTTGATATTTTTCGATGAGCTTGATTTGACGGAAAAAGAGGCCGCGATCGCCAGGCTGATTTTACGGGAAATTCGCGAGCGGCTCGGGTTTTTGGCTAATGTTGGTTTGGAATATTTGACGTTGAGCAGGGCTGCCGGGACATTATCAGGCGGTGAAGCGCAGCGTATCAGATTGGCAACGCAGATCGGTTCCCGATTGACGGGAGTGCTGTACATTCTGGATGAGCCTTCTATCGGACTCCATCAGCGGGATAACGACCGCTTGATCGAAACGTTGAAAAATATGCGTGAAATCGGAAACACCTTGATCGTAGTCGAGCACGATGAAGATACGATGCTTGCTGCCGATTATTTGATTGATGTCGGACCTGGGGCAGGGGCCCATGGAGGGGAAATCGTGGCCGCCGGCACTCCGGAGGAAGTCATGAACAATCCTGACTCGTTGACGGGTCAATATTTGGCAGGGAAGAAATTCATCCCATTGCCATTGGAGCGCCGTAAAAACGACGGCCGTGTCATCGAAATAAAAGGTGCCAAGGAAAATAACCTGAAGAATGTGAATGTGAAGTTCCCGCTTGGAGTCTTTACCGCCGTGACTGGAGTTTCGGGTTCGGGTAAGAGTACATTAGTGAATGAGATACTTCATAAGTCATTGGCCCAAAAGCTGAATCGTGCAAAAGCCAGACCAGGGGACTTTCGTGAAATCAAGGGGATTGAGCATTTGGATAAGGTCATCGATATCGACCAGTCCCCGATTGGAAGGACCCCGCGTTCAAATCCAGCCACGTATACAGGCGTATTTGATGATGTTCGTGACGTTTTTGCGACGACGAACGAAGCGAAAATCCGCGGGTATAAAAAAGGCCGTTTCAGCTTCAATGTGAAGGGCGGCCGCTGTGAAGCCTGCCGCGGCGATGGCATCATCAAAATCGAAATGCATTTCCTTCCGGATGTCTATGTTCCATGTGAAGTCTGTCATGGAAAACGGTATAACCGGGAAACGCTTGAAGTGAAATATAAAGGGAAAAACATTTCTGACATCCTCGATATGACAGTGGAGGAAGGCGTCAGCTTCTTTGAAAATATCCCGAAAATCAAACGGAAGCTCCAAACGATATTTGATGTGGGCTTGGGATATATTAAGCTTGGACAGCCAGCCACGACATTATCAGGCGGTGAAGCGCAAAGGGTGAAGCTTGCTTCTGAATTGCATCGCCGTTCGACCGGACGCTCCTTCTATATCCTGGATGAACCGACTACCGGGCTCCATGTCCATGACATTGCAAGGCTGCTTGAGGTGCTGCAGCGCCTGGTTGACAACGGTGATACCGTTTTAGTGATTGAGCATAACCTTGATGTCATCAAAACGGCGGACCATATCATTGACCTGGGACCGGAAGGCGGGGACAAGGGCGGAACGATTGTCACCTATGGTACACCTGAGAAAATATGTGAGGTTTCCGAATCATACACGGGCAAATATTTAAAGCCAGTATTGACGCGTGACCAAATCCGCATGGAAAACTTGATCGAGGCAAAAGAACAAGAGCATGAACATGCATGAAAGGGAGCGAGCCATCAGGCTTGCTCCCCTTTTGTTTTGGGAAGAACCGGCCCAAGATCAACCTCGCCATGATCTTCGCGTTTTCCTGCAGGCTACCTGTTATTTTGTAGAAAAATGAAAGTCAGCATTTAATCAATCATTTGATTAAATGCTGGGAAAGCGGAATATTTCCGGGGGAATATCATGTTTTCCGTTTCGGAAAATGTCAGTTCACTTTGTCGAATGATGGTAAAAACAGTATTTATGAAACTTTTTAGATATCTAGGCGTATGTATGAATAAAATG
>NZ_PHNG01000727.1:0-1385 GCF_002803435.1 Bacillus sp. mrc49
ATATCGCCTTTTTCGGATAACCTGTACTTTCCTTCTTTTCTCCGGATGTATCCGAGCTACTGCTGCTGCATGCCCCTAAACTTAATGCCAATGAACCTGCCAATATAATTGCCGAAACCTTTTTGCGAGAAAACATATGAATCCCCCTTTTTGAAAGCGTTTTCTATATTCTACAAAAATCCAAGCCCTTTCTTTCATTATCCACCTAAACAACATAACTTGCATAACACCCATATTGTTCATAAAGTTTTATGGGCGGACAAGGGGAAAAGGCCCCCTTATAAAAGCAGGCCTTGCTAGAATAATATTTTCGATAGATACACGACCAATGTTACCGTTATGCAGCTGAATACGGTGGACATCAGGACGGCCTGTGCCGCATACTCCGGGTGGTTGTCATATTCCAAGGCGAATAATGCGCTGTTTCTTGAGGTCGGAAATGAGCTTGCGATAAATAACCCTTGGGCGACAGTCCCCTCCAAGCCCAGCATGAGAATGATAAGGAAAGCGATGGATGGAGAAAGGATCAACCGTCCAATCAAGCTAAGGATAAGCGGAAGCGGGAAATGCGTTATTTTCAAGTAGGCACTCTGTGCACCCAAGGTGATCAGGGCAATGGCGATGAATGCACTGGCGATATTATCGATCGGGGTCCATAAAAACAAAGGGATATCAAAGGACGCAGCCTGTAAAAGAAACCCGAGTAAGAGAGCATAAATGATTGGGTTTTTCAAAAATTCCCGAATGGCCCCCTTTGCACTTTTTGTATGGACGGAAACGGAATTCATCAAACCGTACGTATAGCTCAACAGGTTTTGAAATATGATCACGATGACCTGGATCGACAGGCCAAGTGGATTCCCATGAAAAACCATCTGGCTGACGGGCAGTCCGAAGTTGGCTGAATTATTCAGAACCACACTATTTTTAAACGTGGCAGAGAGACTTTGATCAAACCTGGCAAGCTTGGCAACCACGGTACTTACCAAGATGAGGCTTACCGCTTGCAGGGCTAGGAAGCTAAATATTTGGACAACCATCCCCCCGCCGATATCGCTTTGATAAATATTGACAAAGCTGATGGCCGGCATGAGCAGGAAGTGATTCAATTTAGATAATGTATTCATATCGAGCTTGAATTTACGATGAAGAATGGCTCCAGCCCCTATCAGGAAAAAGACCGGCACAATGACATTCAATACGATCAAAAACAGGACACTCACTTGACTTCCTCTCCATTTCTTAGGCTGATTCCTGTTGATTGCTACCTTCCTTCCATCATAATCCTGTGTGTGCCATAATCAAAATACCAATAAATTATCGATATCCATTCAAAAATAGAATGACAAAAAAGCACAGAAGTTTCTGCGCTCCTCCTATAAATC
>NZ_PHNG01000728.1:0-1677 GCF_002803435.1 Bacillus sp. mrc49
AGTCAATCTATCGGTATCGGAACCATCCGGTGCTAGGACGACTTCACCTCTTGTACATATTTCAATCGCTATAATCCTTATATCTTGCCTATAGCCGTTTTCATGTACAATCTCCTTCTTCTATTTTTCTTCACATTAACGATATGTTTCAGCAAGTCAATAGTCAATCACCACAGAGAAAGTGATAAGCTTTTTCCATATAATCTATAATTTATCCATAATTTATGAGAATTCAGTTTTACGTGAGCCCCTGTTCAATAAATGATCCAGAGAGCCGAGCGGTAGCTTCTGGCAACATCAATCTGCATTTTTGCACCCATCACCCGGAGCCATAAAAATATCTTTCGTTGAAATAGGATGCATGAATTGAACCTTCCAGTACAAAGAAAAGCCTCCCACAGTAAATGAAGTGCCCCCTATTGTTAGACGCATATCTAACGGTTATGCCGCAAACGCAAATACTCTAATACAATTTCCCGGAATAAAAAGCCCTGAATGTTCTACGCTAGGTAGAACATTCAGGGCTTTTTTTGAGTTGACTTTCCTATTTGCATTTTGTGCCATCAATAATAATCCATTTTCTGCTCTTACCGCTCGGTTTTGGCTAAACACCCTCCTAAGAATCATATTGTATAAATACGACTCAGGGCGTGTTTTTTCCTTGTCTCATTTAGCTGAATCCTTCCATCTTCTCGTGTGAAGGTAGCTCGGTTTTTTAAGTTATATTTGCAAAATACAACTTAAAATATATGCAAATTATCGGTAAAAGCGAGAGAAAAAGAATCAAAATATACTTATCATCCTAGGTCTTATAGTTCATGGACTTGATTTTGCACACTTACCGTAAATCACTTACTTTGTCATCCAAACATGCATCACGGAAAACAGCTGTTCCAATTTCAATGGTTTGCTAATATAGTCTGACGCACCTGATTCCAGGCATTTTTTCCGGTCATCTTTCATCGCCTTTGCAGTCAGGGAGATAATCGGAAGATCCGCAAATTCTTTTATGTCACGAATCCGCTTCATCGTTTCGTAACCATCCATCTCAGGCATCATGATATCCATCAAAATGAGGTCTATCCCTTTATTTTTGTCTAGTACATCCAGGCATTCAAGGCCATTATTCGCAATCAGGATCTTCATCCCTTTACTTTCAAGAGCTCTTCTTAATGCAAAAATATTACGGTGATCATCATCGGTGATTAGAACCGTCTTGCCATAGAAAACATTATTTTCATCGGCCAATTCTTCATTTGACTTGGTATGTTCCACTTCCGGAACTGCCGCTATTGCTGAATTAGACTGTTCAAGAGTTGCTGCTACTTCTGCGGATGCTTGTAAAAATGTTTCACGGGAGATACTTTCTTCGGTAATACTCGGAATGAGAAGAGCGAACGTACTTCCTTTTCCTTCTTCACTATCAAGCTGGATTCTGCCACCTAAAAGTTTTGCAAATTCAGTGCTGATGGACAACCCTAGACCTGTACCGCCATATTTTCTGCTCGTAGCTCCTTCTCCTTGTTGGAATGCTTCAAAGATCAGGGCATGTGTTTCTTTTGGAATGCCAATTCCCGTATCCGTAACCGAAATCTCTAGCCAATAATCGACACCCGTGTAGTTCACGTTCGTCAGCACTTTCTTGATTTGGACGGATACAGAACCCTTCTCTGTGAA
>NZ_PHNG01000729.1:0-1314 GCF_002803435.1 Bacillus sp. mrc49
CTCGTAAAGTCTCGTGTAACATTAAATCCACGTTATTGCGCTTCATTTTATAGGGTGCGCGATATATGGACATATAGACAAGTTAATCTCGTTCATGCAGGTCAGTCTTTTTTTCCTTCGCAGGCATAAAATGAATAGATGGCAAAGAAGGGGGGATTGGATGAAGCAGAGGTTGTTGTTGTGTTTGCTTTTATGCGGAGTGATGCTCTATTATGCCGTGCCGCGGTTGTCGTTGGAAAGCGGCGGGCTGGAGGGCTTGTTTGCCGGATCTTGGCTGTTGTTCGCATTGCTGGCTGTGGCCGGGAACTTGACGGGCATTCTATATTCACCTAAAAAGCACAAGCGGAAACGGGAGGTAGAATACAAAAGGCTGCGCCAATATTAGTAGTTGTTTGATAAACTGGGCTCTTTGACCTTATAATGGGGAATAGGAATACCGTGAAAAGGGTGAAGCGCTTGGCTACAAAGCATGAACAAATATTAAAGCATATCGATGGGCTTCCAGTTGGCGAGAAGATTTCCGTCCGCCAAATTGCGAAAGCATTGAATGTTAGTGAAGGAACGGCGTATCGGGCCATTAAAGAGGCAGAGAATCAGGGCTTTGTGAGCTCGATTGAGCGAGTAGGCACGATTCGTATCGAGAAAAAGAAAAAAGAGAATATTGAAAAGCTCACTTTTGCCGAGGTGGTTAATATTGTGGACGGACAAGTTCTGGGCGGCAAAACGGGACTTCATAAAACCTTGAATAAATTCGTCATTGGGGCAATGAAGCTGGATGCGATGATGAGATATACAGGCGCAGGAAATCTGCTGATCGTCGGAAACCGTACACAGGCCCATGAGCATGCGCTAAAAGCGGGAGCGGCGGTGCTCATTACCGGAGGCTTCGATACGGAAGAGCCGGTTAAAAGGTTAGCTGATGAATTGGAAATGCCCGTCATTTCCACGAGCTATGATACCTTCACTGTCGCAACGATGATCAACCGGGCGATTTATGACCAGTTGATCAAAAAGGAAATCTTGCTTGTGGAGGATATCTTGACACCGGTTCAGGAGACGACTTTTTTGACGATCGGTGACAGGGTTCAGACATGGCACGAACTCAATCAGGAGTCAGGGCATAGCCGTTTCCCTGTTGTTGATGACAATATGAAGGTCCAAGGAATGGTCACTTCAAAAGATATCATCGGTCAGGAGGAGTTGACACTCATCGAAAAGGTGATGACGAAAAATCCGTTGACCGTCGGTGATAAAACGAGTGTGGCCTCTTCTGCGCATATGATGGTTTGGGAAGGGATTGAATTGATTCCGGTC
>NZ_PHNG01000730.1:0-16790 GCF_002803435.1 Bacillus sp. mrc49
ACATACTCTTTTGTTTTACGATTTTCAATTTGATAATCACTTTTCAGATATACAACGACTCGAATTGGAAAATCCATGTTTTTTCGAAGCCATCTCCCAAAATTCAAACACACAGTTCGTACCTCAGGGTGAACTCCTTTTTTACATCTAATCCTTAACCCACTTCTTGGATACTTCATACTTTTCTCCTTGTAGGATTAATTGATAAATGTAATTCCCTCTTTAAGTCTCAACGTTTCTACTAAATTAACAATTTTAGAAAAAACGTTCGTAAAAGTGAACTCTTACGAACGTCCATGTACACCTGTCATCTTTCAATCAGAGGAATCGTCAGGATTATCATTGTCTTTTTTTAAGCTATAATATACACATAAAAAGAAGGTCAGGATAACAATTATATAAAATATAATGCTCACAACCAAATTGGGGATAAAATCTAAAATATCTGTTAGGGAAAGGACTATTGAACACGCAAAAGGTACTAAACACAGTAACCAGATATAATTATTATCCCTAATCACTTGAATTATTAGTATTACCGCTAACACTGTAATAATCACTATACTAGACATTAAATCACCTATTCATTTTTGTTCTTCTTAAGATCGAACAATAAATTAAGGTAGCTTGCCAAGAAAATCTAGGCAATCAAAAGATAAATAAAAATACTAAATGCACTCAGCATAACCAACTAGTACTCTTTAAACGATCTCCTCTAATAATTTAAAAATCAAGTATGGTTTCTATACTTTAAGCATACCTATCCACAAGCTTAAAGCCTTTTTCCTCAGCCTCATCTTCATCCATTTCTTTATCATTTATCCATTGCTGATAAAGAATAATTTCATGCGCAAAAGTATCTAGCATAGTATAAAGAGCATCGACTTTTCCTCGATCTTGAATAAGTTCATCATAATCTCCAGTTGCAATACGTATATAAGGTTCTACATCTTTATCATAGGGTGCAAAAAAGGTAGCTGTTACATACTCTTTTGTTGTACGATTTTCAATTTGATAATCACTTTTCACATATACAACAACTCGAATTGGAAAATTCATGTTTTTTCGAAGCCATCTCCCAAAATTCAAACACACAGTTCGTACCTCAGGATGAACTCCTTTTTCACATCTAATCCTTAACCCACTTCTTGGATATTTCATCCTTTTCTCCTTGTAGGATTAATGTATAAGGGTAATTCCCTCTTAATGCCACAACGTTTTCTACCTGATTTTATATATTTGATCTATCATTTAATTAAAGTTTCCGTAAAAGATTTAGCAAATTTTCACCTGAATAATCAACTACATCCCTATTAGCACCACATTTTAGTAAGGTCTTTACAATGTCTGTATTCCCATGCACTACCGCGTTAAAAAGCGGGGTTCTTCCTTCGTTATCTTTAATCTCTATACTTGCTTTGTTTTCTATTAATACCTTTACTACTTCAGGATGATTGTATATACAAGCTATCATTAGTGGTGTTACAGACCCTTCAGCTATAATATCAATATCTGCATTATTGTTAATTAAAAAACTAACAATATCTGTGTAGCCTTCGCTAGAAGCTATATATAGTGCAGAAAATCCATTTGCATCTTTCACATTAACATTTGCACCGCTTTGAACCAATAATTCTATACACCTTAAGTAGCCTTCTTGAGTAGCCCAGTGCAATGGTGTATACCCTGTCCCATTTTGATCTTGCTTATTAATGGATAGACCACTTTGAATCAATATTTTAGTAATCTCCAATTTCCCTGATGCAGCGGACGCGTGTAAAGGGGTATATCCACCTCGATCTAAACTCAAGTTGCTTCCCTTATCAATAAGAAGTTTCAAGATTCCCACATGCCCTTTAGTACATGCAATTTCAATAGGGGTATAGTTTTCTACATCTTGACAATTAATATTTGCTCCGTTTTCCAACAGCAATTTTACTACATCTAATTTACCCTCTTGAACCGCCCAATGAAGTGCCGTATAGTCTTCCTCATCACCTTTATTAATATCACAACCCGAGGAAATAATTGTTTTTAACTTAACGATATTGCCTTGTGCAGCGGCTTTGTATATATTATTGCAATTCATTGAGCATCCCACCAATTTAATAATTTTTAAGAAGGGAATTCTCCACCCCAAGCAATCGTAGCTGCAGAAACGGTAACTGAAGGCTTAGCACTCTGTACCGAGGTATAAATTTTTCTAATCATGTTGTCAATTTGGTCTCTTCTCCATTGTTTCCACGCAGGGTCACCCGGCAGTGGAGTACCTGTTTTCCCGTGCACTTGATTATACCTTTGTACACTAACTTCGTTATAACCCCATTCTTCCCCCATATACCGCACAAGGTCCATTTGGATCCCATCAACATCATAATGATTTACAACATGTTTAATGACATCTCTTGTGTAATTCACTGCATCAGGATGACCTGGATCTATGACATAGTCAGATCCGCTGACATATTTTCCTGTATTGGTTTTACTTAACCAGTTATTTTTAATAGGTTGAGAGTTGCCATGAGCGTTGAAAATATGGGCAGAATCTTTTGGTGCCATGGTTTTGTTCCAAATCGGCATTATGGCAAACCATGCATGCACTTGGATTTTTGGATGAGCAGAGTGTGCTTTCTTAATCAAGTCTTCTAGTGGATCATAGTTACTTAGCAAAAATGGATCCTCCGTTTTTGGTTCAAGCGACTTTGAATAATATGCATCTCCTCGACGCCTAACCTGGAGAAAGATTGTATTAGCGTTACTTATTTGAACATCTTTAATTAATTGATCAACTTGAGCTGGAGTCTTTGCCCCATCATGAAACATATCCACCCAAAACGCTCGATACTCTTTTTTTGATTCATCCGAAATAGAATACGTAATTGTTAATTTTGGTTTTAAAGTGGGATGGTCGTTCGAATAAAAAATCTTAGTCGGTTGTGTTTCATCTCGAAATTGAATAACAACACCATGATTGGCTTCCCCGCTATACCAACCTTTCACCAAATTCGTGATAAAAAAATCATTCCATGAAGGTTTATCAACCCTTTTGTTGGAGATGCTACTGCCAACTGAAGGTTTATTGTTCCAGTTAATTGTTTTGGCCTTCCAAGAATTGTTTACCGGTCTAATGTCTACGATGACTTGATTGGTGGAGTTGTAATATTGATAGAGGCTTATCTTGGCTGATGTGATGGTAGCTCCTTGTGGAAGATCTGGAAGCTGGAATTTTATGAAGGAGCGCGTGGTTGCAAAGTTTTGATGTTTGCCAACAACTAAGTATGAACTAGTGGAGTAGTTAGTCTCTGGTGACTGGCTACTAACAAAGGAATCTTCAATATCGGAGGGGGCACTTACCCAAGTTTGTACGGATGCGAAAGTGGCTGCAAACGCCTTAGGAACAGCAAACAATGTTAAAATTTCTATAACCAATATTGAAACAAAAAGATACAGCGGAATTCTTATTCTTTTCATATTCCTCCCCTTTTTCTACAAATTTCTCAACTGAGATTAAAAAAATTATAACACTAAATGTTACATAATAGGTACTATTATCCAATAATGATCCATAAAATTTAAAAATATATAACTTTTAGGGCAAAATGCATCATTTACTGCTTGATTACATTATCCTATTTTGTCGATATACGTTATTATCCCCTGCTGTGAAACCCCTTTTGAATAAGCTTAAATAATAAATGGAAAATTATTAAAATTGTGTATAATGAAGCTATATCATGCATTTTCAAGGAGGAGTCTTATTCATGGATGCGCTAATTCAAAAGTTCAGGGATTTACCCACTACGGCCATTTCGGATGCGATGGGGGGCATGAGTAATCTGGATTCGGCTATCAAACCGTTGGATGGGGATTATCGTTTTGCTGGACGGGCTTTGACGGTACAGGTGCCTGTCGGTGATAATTCAGCGGTCTTAAAAGCGATCGCTGAGGCAAGGCCTGGAGATATAATCGTCGTAGATAGTAAAGGCGATACATACCGGGCGATAGCGGGAGATTTTGTCGTCGGCATGATGCAGACGATGGAAATCGGCGCGCTCGTAGTCGACGGGGTCATTCGTGATCTTAAGGCGATCACAGACCTGAAATTCCCCGTGTTCTGCAAAGGGAGCACCATTGCCTCAAGTGGCAAGGCAGGCGTTGGAGAAACGAATGTCCCCATTTCCTGTGGCGGAGTTGCCGTATTCCCGGGGGACATCATCGTCGGGGACGCAGATGGGGTCGTTGTCATTCCTCAAGCAAGGGGAGAAGAAATCCTGGTACACGCAAAAGATAAAATCAAAAAGGATGAAGAACGGGCCGAAAAGTATGCAGGAAAGCCTGTAGAAATTAGAAAATATATCGCCTTGATGACCAATAAAGCATGATCGCAAACAAAAAAACAGGCAGGAAGCCATTGCTTCCTGCCTGTTTCGTTTGTTTTGCTTTATTTGCCTGTTTCAGCTTCCTTTGAACCATCTTCTTCATACGTGTAATCATAATCAGTAGGGTCTATTGGTTTAAAGCCATTCGGCGTGTAGAAACGGAGTAAGTCCCCGTTCACGACTTGGTCGGATAAATTGAGCATCGTTTCAGCTCTCTTTTTATAATTGAGGATGTCATCATTTTCCTCGACCAATTCGCCTGTTTTCGTATCGTAGTATTTCCCTTTAATGGAGGTGACATCTGGTGTTACAAAATCACCATTCCTGAAAGGCACTACTTCATTATGATCTTTTGACAATAAATCCGAACCGAATTGTACATAATCCTTGGATTCAACACCTAACAGATGCAATAAGGTCGGAAGGAGGTCAATCTGTCCTCCGTACTGATGCATTTCCCCACCTTTAACACCCGGTGCATGAATCAATAATGGTACACGTTGCAATTGGGCATTTTCAAATGCGCCAACATCCTTGCCAAGCACTTTTGACATGGCTTCTTTATGGTTTTCGGAAATACCATAATGATCACCATACATAACGATTACCGAGTTGTCATATAGGCCTGATTTTTTCAGATAATCGAAGAACTCCCTTAATGCTTCATCGGCATAGCGTGCTGTTTGGAAGTAATTATCGACCGAAGCATCGCCGGTCGTTTGTTTACCGATTGTTGCTTTTTCCTGATCCATCGCATATGGGAAGTGATGAGATACAGTTATGAATTTTGTATAGAAAGGCTGTTTTAGCGTTTCTAACATCGGAATAGATTCTTTGAAGAACGGTTTATCCATCAAACCATAACTAAGCACTTCTTCTTTGTTTTCCATATTATAATGGTTAGCATCGAAAAACTGATTGAAGCCTAGAGACTTATACATCTTATCCCGGTTCCAGAAGGATTTATAATTACCATGGAAAACGGCAGAGGTATACCCTTTTTGCCCTAAAATCGCTGGTGCAGCTTGATACGTGTTTTGCGATCTGTTTGTGAATGCTGCCCCCTGCGGTAAACCGAATAGGGAATTTTCGAGCATGAATTCGGCATCTGCTGTTTTACCCTGGCCCACTTGATGGAAGAAGTTATCAAAATACATGAAATCTGAATTATCATGTGCAAGTGAGTTTAAGAATGGCGTTACTTCTTCTCCATTCAATTTATAATCGATCATGAAATTCTGCATGGATTCCAAATGCAAGTAAATGACGTTCTTGCCTTCAGCTTTTCCGAAATACTTAGGATTCGGTTCAGCGCTTGTTGCCTTCGTATAGTTGACCACTTCTGCGATATCCGTACTATTTGCAGTTGCTCGCTGCGCATACGTTTTTGTATTTTGAACAGCATCGTAAACCGTATAGTTGAACATTCCCAAGTACTTGACGATATAGTTGCGGTCGAAAGTCCTTGATAGCAATTGCGGACGATCTTTTTCGGCAAGTCCTAAATTAATGGCAAAGATCGCAAGTCCCGCCAAGTAAACCAATCCAATCGTACGGCGTTTGACTCTGATTTCTTCTATTTTAAAGTTTCTGAATCGGTACAACACGATCAACAGGACCGTATCAAGGAAATAAAATACATCATGTCCTTTAAATAATTCCAAAATACTCGGTCCTAAATCCCCGGCATTCTGCACTTGTGTCAAGGTTGGCAATGTGATGAAATCGGTAAATGAACGGTAATAAACGATATTGAAGAACAACCATAAAGACATCAATAAGTTCAGCCTGATAATCCATTTAAACGACTTTTTGCCTTTCGCCAATAGTGCCAAGCCAAAGAATAAAATGGCTGAACTAATCGGGTTTATGAACAGCAGGAACTGCTGGAGGCCGTTCTCAAGGCCTAAGTTAAATTCGACTCGATATCCAATATAAGTTTTTATCCAAAACAGTACTACTGCAATAAAGAAAAAGCCTAGTATGTTATTTGCAAATAAATGCCGGCTTTTTTTAAGAAAATTATTCATGCTTTCACCTCTATTAATCTAGTGGTTTATTTATATAAACTTTTGCATAAGGATTAGACGGAAAATCGCAGAACTTATAATAGCATTCTTTCGCTCAGATAGTCAAGATTATGACAAACCACTTTTTGTCACTCATTTGCTTATCCTCATGTAACACTTCTTTAGCTTATGAACAAGCCTTCGAAAAAATAACAGGATCCGTCTTGAATGTTCAACACAACTATAACAAATATATAAGATTCCTTGATCTTATTCCAATAAATATAACCGTAACTTTTTCAAAGACGATGGATGACTGTCACAATTTACGTTCACTTCCTTCAGGCTTTTACCATTATAAACGACTCTTAATAAAAACACCAGTACATTACAAAATATGTAAAGATATAAATCTTCGTTTCTTTTGCAAGCAATTGGATTGTCCGCGCTTTCTTTCCAGGTATTTCGACAAGTGAAAATTCGCTTGGCCATTCAGCGGCACTTGCTTTTTCATTCCTTTAAAACGATTAACGCCCCCTATTTTCGTACATTTCAGCGCCCTCCGCTACTTCCATAATCTAACAAAATAATAATGGCATGTTTGTTCTCCCGGACGCCTTTTTTCGACATCATTCCAGGATAAATCCAATTATCCAATTTGCTTATCCTTACTTTTTAACAAACCGAAAATGACACGAAAATGTCACGAAGGCATTTTTTCAATCCATCCCAGGGTTGAATTTCCAAACCGATTGCCAATAAGCGTTTGCGATGGAACATATTCACGTACAAACATCGATCCTTTTGGGCAGGTTTCCATTATAATAGGAAGAAACTATTTTTTTTGCGGCTAACTTGGGCGTTTTTAGCCCATTGGCACCCAGTCCATATCGACTGTCGGTTACGTAACTTACACACATGCCCGGACCTTTTTATAATCCACTTTTACATTTTCAATGATTCCTGATTCTCTTCGTTACATATATCTAATTTCATTAAAATTTATTATAAAAACCAAAAAAACCTGCCCTCAATCGAGGACAGGCATTGCTTATATTTCCCTTACTTGATGCCTTCAGAAATTTCATTCACCATCTCATCAACGGATTCAAGTCCGCCTCCGGATAGGTACCAGTAGTTGGGGTCAAGATAAATGATGTTACCTTCTTTAAATGCTTTAGTATTTTTCACGATATCGTTTTCCACTGTTTCTTTTGCTGCTGCGCCATCACCGACAACCGCATCTCTATCGACAACGAATAGATAATCTGGATTCTTTTCCGCAATGTATTCGAAAGAAACGCTTTGACCATGTGTAGACACTTCCAATTTATCATCGACAGCAGGCACTCCGAATACATCATGGATGATTCCGAACCTTGAATCAGGACCGTATGCACTTATTTTACCGCCGTTTGCAAGAACGATTAAGCCTTTCTTATCAGCTGGAACTTTTTCTTTCAATGCATTAATGTGTTCTTCAACAGTTGCCAATTCTTTAGCTGCTTCGTCTTTTTTACCGAAGATTTCACCTAAAAGCGTTACATTTTCTTTAAAGGATTCCATATACTTTGTCGTATCGACACCTACAAAGACTGTTGGCGCAATTTTGCTTAATTCTTCATATGCTTCGGATTGACGGCCAGATATCAGGATTAGGTCCGGAGCCAGCTCGTTGATTTTTTCGAAGTCAGGTTCTTTTAACCCGCCTGCATTCTCTGTTGTATCTTTATAACTAGAAAGGTATTTAGGAAGTCCATCATGAGGGACGGCAGCCACTTTCACACCAAATTTATCAAGAGTATCAAGGGCACCCATATCGAATACCACAACTTTTTTAGGATTCGTTTTCACTTTCGTTTCGCCTAATTGGTGCTTAACGGTCATTTCTTCGCTTTTGGCACTTTCTTTTTTCGTACCTGTTTCTTCTTTATCTTTATCTGATCCACAAGCCACAGCCACTACAGCCAGCATTGCAATTAAGAGCAATACAGATATTTTCTTTAACATTTTGGTCACCTCGAAAAATATTTTTTATTTAAAATCACTTTACGCATCCTCACCATCACACAATCACCTTCGACACTTCTCCCTGAAAACAGGAGGCGGCTATAATCTTGGGCGCCCGCCAACTCTTTACAGCCAACTGAATGTGCGAATTGCTTGTGGAACGGCTACGATTACTGAAGTAATTAAAAACCGAATGGTTTGGTGCTTATGTGAAGTACACACAAATTTTATTGTTGTTGATATTTTGGATTTCAATATCCATATCATAGATTTCCTTCAATACATCGGAATTAATGACTTGCTCGATAGGCCCATTATGGACGACCTTGCCGTCCTTCAATGCCACGATATAGTCGGAATAGCAGGAGGCAAAATTAATGTCATGGATGACGATGATGACCGTCTTCCCAAGTTCATCCGCCAATCGTCTCAATACCTTCATGATTTGAACGGAATGCTTCATATCCAGATTGTTCAAAGGTTCGTCAAGAAGCACATACTCCGTATTCTGGGCAATGACCATGGCAATGAATGCCCGTTGCTGCTGCCCGCCGCTAAGCTGGTCGAGGTATTTCTCCTGCATGTCGGCAAGCTCCATATATTCAATCGCTTCATCGACATACTTCCAATCCTCTTTCGTCAGTTTACCTTGTGAATATGGGAACCGGCCAAATGCGACGAGTTCACGAATCGTCAATCGGATATTGATATGGTTCGCCTGCTTTAAAATGGCGATTTTCTTTGCAAGCTCCTTGCTAGTGAATGTCCCCATATCCTTCCCATCAATCAGGACTTCCCCTGAATCACGGGTGATGAGCCGGCTGATCATCGACAGGACGGTACTTTTCCCCGCCCCATTGGGACCGATGAAGGAAGTGATTTTCCCTTTCTTGATTTCAAGGGAAACGTCCTCGACCACCGTCTTATTATGATATTTTTTGAATAAATTTCTCACTTCTACCATGATTTATTCTCCTTTAATAGAAGATAGATGAAATAAACTCCGCCAATGAAGTTAATGATCACACTTAGGGTAGTAGAGAATGTGAAGATCCTCTCTACAATGAATTGACCGCCGACCAAGGCAATCACACTGATCAGCATCGCCCCCGGGATGATGTGTTTATGGCGATAGGATTTAATGAATTGGTAAGCCACATTGGCAACAAGTAACCCGAGGAATGTGATGGGGCCGATCAGGGCAGTAGAAATGGATATCAGGATCGTCACGACGATCAAGACCCGTTTCGTGACAAAATCATAATCGACACCCAGGTTTACGGCTTGGTCCCTCCCGAGGGACATGACATCCAAATACTTCAAAAATCTCATGAAATAGATCATTGCCGCTATCATGAGGATGATGGCTAAGGTTAATAGGTCTGTATTTACATTATTGAAGCTGGCAAACATTTTATTTTGGATGATCTGAAACTCATTCGGGTCTATTAAAACTTGCATGAATGAAGACATGCTGCCAAATAGTGTCCCGAAGATGATGCCGATTAGCAACAAGAAGTAAATATTGCGGTCTTTCTTGAACATGAATTTGAACAGCAAACTGGAAAAAATGAGCATCGCAGTCAGCGTAATCAGGAAATTAAGCGTTTTATTCATGATCAGGATGTGCGTAGAACCAAAGAGGAAAATCACTCCGGTCTGGATCAGCATATACATGGAGTCCAATCCCAAAATGCTTGGTGTCAGGATTTTATTATTCGTGACCGTCTGGAAAATCACGGTTGAAAAGGCTATTGCGCAGCCTACCACAATGATGGCGAGAATTTTCATGACCCTTCTCGGAAGTGCATAATCCCAGTTCGGACCAAGATCCCAAAAGATATAACCTGCCGTCAGGACCGCTGCAAGAACGGCTAAGATGATGATCTTACTTTTATTATTCATATGCCTTTCTCCTCATTATCAGATAGATGAATACGACGCTTCCTATCACACCCACCACGAGACCGATCGGGATTTCAAATGGATAAATGATGATCCTGCCCAGAATATCGCAGAACAATAGGAACACGGCCCCTAGCAACGCTGTATGAGAAAGGCTGTTTTTCAAATTATCACCAAGGTAAAGGGATACAATATTCGGTACGATCAATCCTATGAAAGGTATGGTCCCCACCGTCAGCAAAACGACTGTCGAGGATAAGGCCACGATAACCAATCCGAAGTTGACGACGAATTTATAATTGAGCCCCAGGTTGATGGCGAACTCCTCGCCCATGCCTGCCACAGTGAATTTATTGGCAAAGAAGTAGGCGAGAATGACTAACGGGATACTAATATATATAAGCTCGTACCTTCCCGACATGATCATCGAAAAATCGCCATTCATCCAGGTATTGAGGCTTTGGATCAAATCATATTTGTAAGCAAAGAAGGTCGAGATGGAACCGACGATATTGCCAAACATCAACCCAACCAATGGAATGAAGATCGTATCCTTATATTTAACTTGATCAAGAATCTTCATGAACAAGAAGGTACCTGCCAAAGCGAATATGAAAGCGAATGCCATTTTCTCGATAAGGGCGGCTGATGGAAAGATGATAAGGGCAAGCAGGAGGCCAAGCCTTGCAGAATCCATCGTCCCTGCAGTGGTGGGAGATACAAACTTATTGCGGCTCAATTGCTGCATGATCAGTCCGCTTATGCTCATCACCACTCCGGCAATGATGATCGTAACCATTCTGGGGAGACGGCTTTGCAGCATGATCTGCACTTTATCATCGGTTAAGTCCAATAAATCGAGGGGGGTAATATCCTTTACGCCAATGAACAATGAAGTAAAGGATAAAATGACTAACGCAATAACTAAATATTTTATCTTCATCTACATTCCCTACTCTTCCTATCTCAGTAAATACAGCGATACTATTTTTAATTAAGAATATATGAATTAAGACTATTTATCTGTCTTATGTTCTTATTCCTACTACAAATGTTATTTTTTTGATAATGAGATTCATTATCATTATCAAGGTCCCCCTTATTCTAACACTTCTTAGATATGTGTCAATATATACAAAGGAATTACTTTTATTAATTAAAGCTAGTCATATTGTAATGAAGTTGGATAATCCATCCATGCATTTATCTCCTGGAAATGATAAAATCAAACTAACAAATATTTACTCTTCTAACGAAAGAAGCGATATGATGAAAACCTTCCTTTCCAAAATGTTCACCAAAAAAGAAAAAATCCAGATTGAATTTTGCCAAAATAACCTTGACCGCTTCACTAACGAACAAACGATTGCTGAATATGGTAAGTTTCTAGCCAATCCACGGATTCAATATAAAGAATATGAATGCTTAAGTGAATGCAAGTTATGTAAGGAAACATCTTATGCAAAAGTGAACGGCCAGATCATGCGTGGAAAGGATTCACATGATCTATTGGACCAATTGCAAGAAGCTTTAAAATGAATGCGGGTCAAGCCAAAGGCTGATTCGCATTTTCTTCATTTTTTAGTTGGATGAATAAGATCAATCTTCACCTGCGGGCCTTGCCATTTACCGAATCCATAAGGGGGGGGAAAGGGCCTGGAGACTGAGTAACCCTACCGGGCCAGAAGCCACGCAATATCCTTATCTTTCTAGTAGATTCTCCCTGTTTTTTACCATATCTTTCTTTTATACTGTATACCTAGTGAAAAATATGATAATTTATGGAAAAAGATAAACAAGGAGGAGCTTCGTGAAAAAAATCATTCCAACCATCTTATCAGCGGTCACACTAGGTCTTGTCACTGGATTGCCTGGCCAGAGTCCAGTCGCCAAGGCAGAAGAATTCACCCCTTATTACGGAAATGGCCCAAGCTATATTCAACCTGATGATCTCTCCCATCTTTTCCCTGAACCTGCCGTATCTTTCAAGACCCCTGCCTATAAGCAAGACAAGATCGCCTTTACCAGCCAAGAAGAAATGATGAGCTATATCAAATCCCTCTCCCGTAAAAATAAAAACATCCATGTCAAGACGATAGGAAAATCCACAGAGGGACGCGATATCCCGATGCTGCTTTTCAGTAAGGATTCAAAAAATCCGCGGAAGGATAGCCACAAACCATTGATTTGGATCCAAGGCCAAATTCATGGGAATGAACCCGCAGCTGGTGAATCAACATTAGTCCTTGCCCAATGGCTGGCAGATGGTACGCTTGGCGATGTCCTCGAAAAAGTCAATGTAGCCATCGTTCCGCGCGTCAATCCAGATGGCTCATATTATTTCAAACGATATACGGCCAATGATATGGATGCGAATCGCGATTATTTAAAAGTGGAATATCCTGAAGTACAGAAAATCCATCAGGCAATCGATGATTATGAGCCTGAAGTCATTCTTGATGTACATGAATATACCGTCAATCCGGCTCCCCTTAAAAAGGCAGGCGCAAATGGATCGATCTCTTCCTATGATCTACTCATCTCCTCAGCCAAAAATCTGAATATACCGGAGCCGCTTCGAAAAGCTTCGGATGAGCTGCTTTTACCGAATGTTTTTAAAACGTTGAAAAAGGAAAAGCTCTCCTATCATGATTACTATACACTCGATACTTCCGATGCCGGCGTCCTTACCGCTACTGAAGGGAGCACCGAGGCCCGCATCGGCAGAAACGCCCTCGGTTTGAAAAATACGATGACCTATCTGATTGAAACAAGGGGCATCAATATTGCCCGGACCGATTTTAAACGGCGGGTTTTTGCCCAGGCCACCGCGCAGGCAGCATTCATTAAAACGGCCGCCGATCAGGCACGTACCGTAAAAAAAGTGGTCAAACAGGCAGAACATGAAGTCGTCGAAAAAGGCAGAAAGGCTAATGATAAGGACAAGATTGTCATTGCCAGCGAGAATAAGGTAGTCAAGAATCAGCGGCTGGCAGTAATCGATCTAGCGAAGGCAAAATTGGTCAATATCCCAATCGATTGGCTCGATTCTACCGATGCCTATCCTACCCTTGTCAGGAATCGCCCGACAGCCTACATCCTTCCGCCTGAATACAAAGATATCGCCAACAAACTTCAGCTATTGGGTGTAGACGTGAAAAAATTAAAAAAACCGATGAAAATATCAGTTGAAGGCTATAAAGTCAGGGATATAAAAGTATCTCCGGAACTGGAAAGCGGACATGCGACAAGGGCAGTCACCACCGACATAACAAAGAAGAAACATGATTTTCCAAAAGGGAGCTATGTATTCGATATGGCCCAGGCTGATGCCAATTTCATCTCCCTTGCTCTCGAGCCTGAAGGGATAGACAGTTATGTGACATTCAATTTCATCCCTGCTGTAAAGGGGAAGGAGCTTCCGATATACCGCTATATGCACCAATCCTCGTTACCCGCTAAATGATCGATCTTGGTTCATAAAAAAACGCTTTGGCTGATTATTTCGCCAAGGCGTTTTCTGTTCCCCATCCTGAAATGCTATAAACGGTTCGATTTTCCGAATGCACCGGCGACTTCCGAATATATATATTAATTAAAAAGTGTTTAAGGGGGAACATCTTTGAACCAAAAAGTACAAGTGGAAATAGACCGCCTTATTCAATGCTTGAAGCAGGACCAATCCGCTGATGGTTCGTGGAATTATCCATTTGATACCGGGATAACTGCAGATGCCTATATGATCATCATGTTAAAAATCCTTGATATGGAAGATCCTCCTCTTATAGAAGCTCTAGTAAGACGAATCGAAAGCAGGCAAACCGAAAACGGATCATGGAAGCTCTTCCCGGACGAACTGGATGGGAATGTTACGGTAACGATCGAAGCTTACTATGGTCTGCTCTATAGCGGCATTCGAACTAAACATGATCCCCATATGAGAAAAGCGAAACAATTCATTCTTTCCAAGGGCGGGATCAAGCAGGCCAAAGCATTGACCAAAATGATGCTCACGGTCACCGGGCAATATAACTGGCCGCGCTTTTTCCCGATTCCTCTTGAAGCGGTCTTACTGCCGCCAACCTTTTTCGTCAACATCTATGATCTTTCCGTATATGGACGCGTCAATATGATCCCCATCTTATTACTTGGTCATGAACGGTTTCAGATCAAAAGCTCCAACGCTCCCAGTTTAAAAGATTTGTTCCTGTCGAGGGAGGAACGATCCGAGGAGCACGTATGGGAGGAATATCGGACGGAAGAATATCGCTCATTCTTCTCCACCATTCAATCCGGCATCAAAACATTGATCGGGTTTCCCGATTACTTGCATTCCTTGGCCTTGGATTCAACGAAGCGGTATATGCTCGATAGAGTTGAACCGGACGGAACGCTTTATAATTATTTCGGTTCCACCTTCTTCATGATCTTTGCACTCCTTTCCATTGGATATTCGAAAGATGATCCGGTGATCGTCAAGGCAGTGGAAGGATTGAAGGGGATGGCCTGTTCCGTTGATGGTCAGACGCATATCCAATTTACGACTGCTCATGTTTGGAATACCTCATTGATCAGCTACGCACTTCAAGAAGCAGGCATCTCATTTGAAGACGAGGCCGTTCACGCCGCCAATCAATATTTGCTGTCACGCCAGCATTATATGTATGGAGATTGGTTGATTCATAATCCTGACGCAATCCCCGGTGGCTGGGGGTTTTCCGATTTGAATACGATGAACCCGGATGTCGATGATACGACAGCCACGCTGCGGGCGCTCTCTAACCAAATCCGTGAAGCGACGGATAAACGGGATAGTTGGCAGCGCGGCGTCTCCTTCACCGTTTCCATGCAAAATGACGATGGCGGATTTCCTGCCTTCGAGCGGAACAACGACCATAAATGGCTCCAGCTACTGCCTCTGGAAGGTTCCAAGTATCTCCTGACAGACCCTTCGACCGCTGATTTGACCGGAAGGACGCTTGAATTCCTAGGGAATTATACAAACATGAAGAAGCCTGAGGAAGTCAGCAAAAGAGCGATCGACTGGCTGATGCAAGACCAGAAGCGTGATGGCTCGTGGTATGGGCGCTGGGGAATCTGCTATCTATATGGCACATGGTCTGCCCTCACTGGCCTGAAGGCAGCAGGGCAATCCAGTGAACATCATTCCATCCGAAAAGCAGCCGCTTGGTTGAAGAAAATCCAAAATAAAGATGGCGGCTGGGGTGAGTCCTGCTACAGTGACATCAAGGAACGGTATATTCCGCTAGGTGCCAGTACCCTGACCCATACAGCCTGGGCGGTGGATGCGTTGATATCGGTATCCGAAGAACCGACAGCGGAAATAGAGAAGGGCATCGCCTATCTGATCCGCTCCGGTCAAGCCGGCAGCTGGACCGATGATTATCCTGTCGGGCAGGCAATGGCGGATTTTTTATATATCCACTATCACAGCTATCGCTATATCTATCCGCTTTTGGCCTTAAGCCATTACAAGAACAAATTCCTGAATGCTTAACCTTCCCTGCTGTTTTTTTAGCAAAAATGGTGAATATGTGGATTACCTGTGGAAAAGGACGGAATGAAACAGAAATGTTATCCACAATCCCGGGTTATCCACATCTAGTTGCCCGATACCTTGACTAAACGTGCCATTTTGTTGATTAATCCATATAAAATTTGTGCGAAACGTCATTCACATCTTGTTTTTTATACCCTATGTGGATAATTTGGGGATGGCTGATCATTTTCCCGTGAAAACGATATCCAGTTTATCGCTATAAAATTCAATCGCCCTTGCATATGATTGAACTTCGCGATCATTCGAGGTTTCCGCTATCACTTTCAATAAAGATTCCATGGCCAGATCATGCTGACCCAAATTATAATGGGCCATCGCCCTGAATACCACTAGAGCCCTGTCGCCAGGAAATTTCTCCAGGCCCGCCTCCAATGTCCGTTTTGCTTGCGCATATTTCCCGATGGTGCGATATGTACTTCCCAATCCTAGGTAGGCACCCTTTGCTTCCTCATCAGGCAATCCCAGTCCGATGGCCGCTTCATAGTGCGGAACCGCTTCCTCCTCAAGTCCCAGGATATCCAAGCTCCAGGCACAATGATACCGGATGATTGCATCGCCGGGATCTCGCTTCGCCAACTCCTGCAATACCTGACTCGATTGTTCATATTCTTTGTTTGCTCTTAAGGACAGTGCCCTCGCTAAACTCTCCATCCGACATTCCTCCATTGAATGAAAGTACTTACATCCCCCTCTTTCGGTAGGCACACCACCATTTCCTGCTTCATTCTTCTAAAAAGGAAGAAAGGGTTGATAGAAAACATTCCACAATCATTCTTTAAGAATTTCCGACTTTAATCGCTGCTTCGGCACTCGCTTTACGTTTCGATTATCTCTGCGTGAACAAGAATATGGAATTCCGAGTGCCCACAGTTTAGGCTGGTTTATACCTAAGACCGTTTCATTGCA
>NZ_PHNG01000731.1:0-4572 GCF_002803435.1 Bacillus sp. mrc49
AAACCGTAATGGCTGGCTGGAATCAGTTAACAGCCGGTGCAAACAAGCTAAATGAGGGGATGATCCAGGTAAGTGACGGTACGAACACCGTAAAAACTGGTTGGGGCCCTTTAGCTGATGGTGTCCATCGAGTGGATGGCGGTTTAGGTGCCATCAAAGATGGCAGCAAGGAGCTGGCGGCTGGACTTTCAGGCGGCGCCGGTAAATTGAGTAACATCCACGCGGACCAACCGAATATCGACATGTTCGCCGCACCCGTCCAATTGAGCGGGAAAGCCATCCATGCATTCCCTAAATATCGCTATGCTAATGCGCCATATATCCTTTCATTAGCGCTATTTGTAGGTGTTTTGGTCATGGCATGTCTTTTCGACTTACAAAAGCCGGCCATTACAGAAATCTCGGCCTTCAGATGGTATGCCAATAAATTAGGAACGATGGCGGCGTTTGCCGCGGCACAGGCGCTAATCGCCTCCATTTTCGCGTCTTTTTATTTGAAATCAACGTTTACAAATGGCATCATGCTGGTTTTATTCTCGATATTCGTCAGCTTAACCTTCCTGGCGATCGTGTTTTTCCTAGTCGTACTGGCAGGCAATATAGGCAGATTCATTGCATTTGTATTCCTGGTTTTACAACTATCCACAACTGGTTCAAGCTTGCCTGTGCAAATGCTTCCTGAAAACCTGGAAAGAATGAGTCATTTTCTTCCGCTTACGCATTCAATCAATGGCTTTAAATCAATCATAACCTTAAACAATCATGATTTATTTTGGTCAAGTGTAAGCGTTCTTGGCGCTTTCCTTCTCGTGTTTACCCTTCTTTCGCTAACAGCGATCTGGTTCAAGGCAAGGCGCACTTCGCAACAAGCACATGTGGAAGCATAACGCCCATCCCCTCCTGAATATCAGGAGGGGATTTTTTATGGACTTTTACAAATAATAGGGAGACACCTATCAAACGGAGGGTTACAGATAATGGAAATATCTAAAAAATCATTACTTCAAAAACTTTTCCAGCCCGAGCGCTTTGGGTTACTCATTCTTTCCTGCCTAATCGGCATCTCCCACCCCATTCAGGCTGAAACGAAAAACACACCGAAAAATGTCATCTTGCTAATCGGCGATGGCATGGGGTTAGGTGCAATAGAAATTGCCCGGCAATTGGAGTACGGTAAAACAGGTGCATTACATTTGGAAAAACTGGAGCACGTAGCCTTGATGCGCACTTATTCCGCCAATAATCACGTGACCGACTCCGCTGCAGGCGGGTCTGCGATTGCGACTGGCGTTAAAACCAACAATGAGTCAATCGGCGTCGATGTGAATGGCAATGAGGTGGATAGTGTATTGGATGCATTTCAGAACGATGGCAAAAAAGTCGGGATCATCTCGACCAATATGGTCGTCGATGCCACCCCAGCGGCCTTTGGTGCAAGTGTACCGAACCGTTGGACAGGCGGCGCCCATATCGCGAGGCAGCTCTTCGACAACCGAATTGATGTCATACTCGGCGGAGGTGCCAGCTATTTTGGCGCAGATAAGCAGAACGGCGAGGACTTAATCAAGAAATTCAAAAATGCGGGATATGGGATTGCGACGACTAAAGAAGAACTCAGTTCCATGGATAAAACAAAAAAACTATTGGGGCTATTTCACCCCACTTATATGAATTTCAAGCTTGATAAGGAAGTAATGAATTCCCAAGAACCATCACTGCCCGAAATGACCGCCAAAGCGATCCAAATTTTATCCCAAGGTGATAAGGGCTTCTTCTTGATGTCAGAGGGCGCACGGATTGACTCGATGGAGCATGCAGCCGATTTCACAGGAATATGGAAGGAAACGATCGAATTCGATCAGACAGTGAAGGAGGTTGTGAATTGGGCCAAAAACAGAAATGATACATTGATCGTTGTGCTGGCTGACCATGAAACCATGGGAATTTCAGCTTCGGAAACGATGGATATCGCGGCATTGAAAAAGATCCGGGTATCGACTGAATATATGTCCAAACAGATTACATTCAATGGAAATAACGAAATCAATCCGGAAAGTGTCGCTTCCGTATTCAAGAAATATGCCCATATATCCCTTACAGATCAGGAAGTGCTTCAATTCATCGATAATGTTAGAAAGAACCGGACGCTCGTCTACCCGCAGCATCGGATCGATTGGGAAATCGGCAGCACCATCGCCAGGCACCATAAAGCCGGTGTCGCTGAAAGGAGCATCCGGGCTTCCAGTTCAACTGGAGGCCATACGGCCAATATGATTCCCGTGTTTGCGGCAGGCCCAGGCAGTGAAGCCATAGACGGCGTCCTTGAAAATACCGATATTTCAAAAATCATCACAAAAGCTGCAGGTATCCCCTTTACACCCGGTTTGCATAAAGAAAAAAACGAGGAATGAATACATCCCTCGCTTATGATGGTCGCCAAAATGCCGGCATGGGAAGCTATATCTGCGTTTTCACGCAGAGTGAAATGAAACGGAAGGCGCGAGACTTTTGCGGGAAATGCGGTAAAGACAGCGCAAGCGCCGAGGAGGCTCCCCAACCGCTTCTGGAAGGCAAAGCGCCGGCATCTACTCCATTCTTGGATGACACCAAATGCAGCGCCTTTCCCCCCCCTTCATTTCTTTACATGTTTTTTTGGCACAAACCCGACTTGGCTTCCCTTTTTCACCTTATACCACTGCCCTTGTTGAGCCAATATCGTTAGAGCCTGATCCTCATAAAGCGTCCCGATGGTGTTAGCCGCTGGATTTGCCTTTTCTTTTATACGTAATTCTCTTGCTGTCACGATGCCCGTCGTCTTCCTGATCTGAACTTGTGTAGAGACGGTTTTCCGGTTGCCTCCCTCATCCTTGGCGGATATCGACACCGTGAACAATCCGTTGGATATATTGCCAAAATCCCAGTTAACTGATCGGCTGCCTTGGGTGAACTGTCTTTCGGCAAGGCCCCCCACCACTTTGCCTTTGCTGTTCTTGATTTCTACTGCCACTTTCGAGTCTTCATTTATCGTAAATGCTATATTCACTTTTTCTGTACTGTAGTCTCCCATTGTTTCAATATCGGTAATCATGGGTGCTGACGCCTTACTTAAGTTGATTCCCAGTGTCCCCCTTGCTTCATTCCCGCTTTCTCCCCTTGCAGAAACTACCGCTGCATACGTACCATTGTGCACATCATTCACTTTCCAGACCGCCGTGTGACTTCCTTTATTCAATGATTGGTCACTGATTGGTGTAGCCACCGTTTTGCCTTGACCATCTTTAATCAGGAGTGATACCGCTGCATCTTCTTTAAGTGAGTAGGTGATCGTGACTTTATCATTCACATAATCAAGATCCGCTTTCATATCTATGGATGCCGCATTGTTGATGTGAACCTCTTCTATTAACCCTGATGCTTCGCCATATTCCCTGGCGATAGTCGTGTTAGGATAATAAAATGCCAGGATCTCCTGATATGTTTGACCTGCCTCCGCTCTTGTCTTTGCGCCAAACTGACTTAAACCGACTCCATGTCCGTAGCCTGACCCTTCAACATCAATTCTGGAAGAATCGGAAGCCGAATCGTCCACCAAATAGCTTTTCATCACATCGCTACCGACCATGCCCCTGATTTTTGAAGCCGGTACATCAGTAAGCTCGATTTGTCGCTCGGAAAGTTTTCCGCTTTTATCAACAAGACCCCTTACAAAGAAATTCAGTTTAATGGACCCCTTCGTAGCTCGTCCGCCCGTTTTTTTACCAGCGAAGCTTAAAACGGGAACCTTCGTTATTTTAATATCATGGTTCGCATAGCCATTCCTTTTCAGCCAAGCCTTAAGATGAGGTACAACCGTTTTATCTTTTTCCTGTACACTCGTCCACCACTCATCCGGCTTGGATAAGTCTTTGTTTGACAGGTCGATTTGTTGCTTATCAAGCTTTATCGCCCATTTGGTTTTCGGATCATAGGAATCTTGTTGGATAGATAAATAGCCTAGAGGATTTCCGACTGACCAAACATTGGAATTCAATTCGGTCACACCCCCGTTGCTTGAGGAAAAGAACGCCTCGATTATTTCACCATCATGCTTGAGAACCAGGCCTGCTGTCTGTTCGATGGCTGAATCCGTACGGCTGTCCCCTTCCGCTCCTCCATACACTTGATAGGAAATCGTATCATCGATCAATTTCGATTGATGGTGAGCAGCATATGTACGGGCGGCGACTGCTTGAGCCTTCAATGCTTCGGGATGCCATAGGGCAGGCATTTCCTTCGGGACCACACCCTTTACATAATCCTCGATATGCACATGATTGATAGGTCGAATGTAACCTCCCGCCACTGTAAATAAGAAAGAGCCATGATACGGACGGCCATTTAGGGATAACAGGGCATCACCCTTGACCGGAGTGATTTTTAATGAAGCCAATGTTCCTACTTTATTCGAATCTTTATACACGGCAAGTTTTCCTGATTCCACGTTCAATTTCATCTCTTCTCCTGCCTTGATGAATATCTCTCCTCCGGAAGTCTGATAGTCCCCTGTTGCCGTAATTTTGACACTCGTTCGAT
>NZ_PHNG01000732.1:0-8070 GCF_002803435.1 Bacillus sp. mrc49
AATCGTCGTTACAGGCTGGACACCGCATTGGATGTTCTCGAAATATGACTTGAAATATCTCGAAGATCCGGATGAAGCATACGGCGGAGCTGAAAATATCAATTCGATCGCCAGAAAAGGTCTTGAACAGGATGCGCCAGGGGCCTATAAAATTCTTGATCAATTCTACTGGGAAACGAAAGATATGGAAAATGTAATGGTTAATGTTGCAGAAGGAATGACTCCTTCAGAGGCAGCAGATAAGTGGATAAAAGAACATCAGGACAAGGTATCCAAATGGACCAAGGGTGCAGCGCCAGGAAACGGTAAAAAAATCAAATTGGTTTATGTTGCCTGGGATACTGAAATTGCCAGCACGAATGTAATTGGCAAGGTACTGGAGAAAAACGGGTATGACGTAACATTAAGCCAAGTTGAGGTGGGACCAATGTTTGCCGGTGTGGCAAACGGAAGTGCCGATGCCATGGTGGCTGGTTGGCTTCCAAGTACACATATGGAGTACTATGATAAGTACAAAGCCGATTTGGTCAACCTTGGACCAAACTTAAAAGGAACGAAAAATGGTCTGGTCGTACCTGATTATGTAGATATCGATTCGATCGAAGACTTAAAGTAAGTAAAAAATAGGGAATCTCATTAGAGATTCCCTATTTTTTTAGTTATCACAAGCTACAGACTGTTAAGTGAATGAAGGGGGCTCAATGGATGGAAACGAACTTGCCTGTCAATTCTTCTTCCGTTACTTCAATCTTCCCTTGTAAATCCTCAGCCAGTAGCACATAGCTTTTGACACCGATGAATTCGGAATGCGAAATCAAAAAGAATTTTGTTCCTTTTTTGTACGCAAAGGATTCTTCTTTGATTAACTTATACATTTTCATATTGTTTTTTCCACCTTGACTATCATAAGTTCATCATTTTTCATGTATCGGATTAAAGAATGCAGTCATTATGTACAATTTTAGCTGTTCCAATAATAATGAGTCAAGACCATCAAAGACCATCACCGATTGTCAAATGATAGGCGTGTCCACCTTTGTCTGGCACTGCATATTATGGAATGGTAAAGTTGTGAATAAGGTTTGTTTGCTACATAAGAAATAATCAGGGTACATAATGAATCAGGAAGGTGTGGAAAAAATGAAACCAATCATATTCGATGTTGATACAGGAATTGATGATGCCCTGGCGATGGCATACGCATTACATTCCCCAGAATTGGAGGTGCTCGGTTTCACGACTTGCTTCGGCAATGTGGCCGTTGAGGATGCGACTCGTAATACGCTTACTGTTTTGGAAAAATTAGATCGGCATATACCGGTGTTTAGCGGAGCCAATCAAACATTGAACCGCGGGGAAAAGAAGAAATACCCGAAGCATGTCCATGGCGAGGACGGACTGGGAAATACACGTAAGGAGGTATCAGCCCTCCAAGCCTCACAAGGAAATGCAGTGGATTTCATCATCGATCAAGTGAAAAGCCGCCCCCATGACATTACGGTCATTGCAGTTGGCCCGCTGACCAATATCGCTTTGGCGATCAAAAAAGCCCCGAAAATCATGTCCCTCGTCAAAGAGGTGATTATAATGGGCGGTGCAGTACGAGTACCGGGCAATGTAACCCCCTTTGCTGAAGCGAACATCCTATCAGATCCCGATGCTGCCGATCTTGTATTCTCATCAGGTTTGCCAGTAACATTGGTGGGGCTTGATGTGACCTTGCAAACGTGTTTACCGAAATCGAAGCTTGGTGAATGGCGTGCGACTGGTAAGGAATCTGCCCAATTTCTTGCGGAAATGACCGATTATTATATGAAGGCTTATGATTCCTCCCATCCGGGCTTGGGCGGTTGCGCACTTCATGACCCACTTGCAGTAGGGGTTGCGATCGATTCAGGTTTCGTAAGTACAGTACGGATGAACGTCAAAGTGGTGACCGAAGGCGAAGAGACAGGCAGGACAATCGGTCAGCCTGATCGCGAATCGAATATCCGCGTCTGCACGGAAGTCGATGCCGATCGATTTGTGAAACACTTTTTGGAACGGGTCATTCGGAGTTAAGCCGAATAAATCTGGAGTAAGGGCGAATAAATCTAGAGTAAGGCTGAATAAATTGGATTAAGGTCGAATTAATCAGAGTAAGGACGGATTAATCGGATTAAGGTCGAATTAATCCCAATAAATCCAACGCAAGGACGAAAAAAGCTGAATCAGGGCCAAATATTTCAAAAAAAGGACTTCCGCTTTGTCGGATGTCCTTTTTGAATCAGAGTTGAGATAAGGCTGGTGTTTTTTCGAATATTAATCAAACGTTTGATTAATTCCAGTCTAAAGTCACTATGGTTATGACTAGAATCATATATTTGAGCAAGGCTTCTGAAATAGTGGGTAAAAGGAACTTTCTTTTTCGATGAAAAGTAAAACTCTTGAAATTTTCATGGAAAAAAAGTTTAGCGCTTCAAGAAAACAGGTACATAGACTTTAGCGATTCCAGATTTAGGTTAATTTTTGTAATCATTTTTTACCATTTTTCGACTTCGTTCTTATTTATATGGCAGAATTTGTATGGTTCCATTAAAATGTAACTATAAGATAAAAGGAGGATTTTTATTATGTCACAAATTCGCGTAACACCTTCAGAACTGAAAGATGTAGCTAGACAATATGATAATGAGAGCCAGCAGGTTACGGATATCATTGGTCGTTTAGATAGAATGAGAGATCATTTAACTGGCATTTGGGAAGGTTCTTCCAGTGAGGCTTTCGTCGGGCAATACGAGGAATTGAAGCCTTCATTCATGGATATGGCCCGATTGTTGAATGAAGTTTCTCAACAATTGCATAAATCAGCTCAGATCCTTGAAGACACAGATAACCAGATTGCTAGTCAAATTCGCGGATAATCTTCAGGTCATAAATGATAAAGAATTATTTAGAAAAAGCGCCGCGACTCTTTATGAAGATCGTGGTGTTTTTTTGCTTGAAATGAGGTGGGCTCTATATATATTCAATTGACGATCGATTTAAATAGGTATACGGGTGAAGTATTCGACTTGCAAGTGTCGGATTACCGATCCATCAAGAAGGTTATCGAAATAGTATGGCAGCTTAAGAATATTGCCCTTACACCCAAGGAGGGCTATTGGGTGCGGGTCCAGAATAAAGAGTTCGTATGTTCAGGTTATGACACCCTGCTCGATAGCGGGATTACGACTGGGGATCGCCTTGAGATCCTTTAGTGGTTCAGTGCGGCCTCATACTAGGATAAAAGTCTAAAGCCCTTTAGCAGGGGTAAAGGAGTACATATAATGGATGAGTTGAATTCCTCATATCTGGAGAAAAAAATCGCAGCACATATGGTGAAGGATGATAGTGGTTATATGTTCGTTTTTCAACGGGCGAACCTATCGATGCAAGATCGGCTGGAATTGCAGCTTATCCATGAAGCTGATGATGCTCTCCAGAGACATATAGAAGTGACAGAGGATGAGGTGCAGATCAGAGTAAATCCACCAGCCTCTTTTTTTGTTTTTTCGAGAGCAAGAGAGAAAAATGTGTTACGCCGATGGTTATCTTCTTATCAAGTCGTGAAGAAGATCAGAAATCATCAATTGACTCGGTTGATGCTTGCCGTCTGTCCGGAAAATATCGTTTTCGATTCAAGTATGACCCCGTATTTCCTCCATTACGGTGTAAGGGACAGTCTGCCTCCCTATGAGCAGGATCAGGATATGTTATTTCAAGAAACGAAGGCAACGATTTCGGCGCTTGTGGATGGGCAGCATTCATTCGAAGAGTACCTGCTTTACCATCAAACACTGAAGCTATCGAATGAAGCACAAAGCATATTGGCTGCCGGGACCTGGGATGAACTTTCCACGATCATTCAATCTCGAATAGATGCGTTGGAGAAGGAAGAAAAAGCATTTGTGCATATCCCCGAAAAGAAGTGGAAAACGGCACGGTATACTCTTATGGGAACGATGATCGCCCTTGTGCCATTGCTGTTCTTTACGATTTATACGCTTTTCATCTCCCAGCCAAGACACACTGCATACGTAGAAAGCGGTGAAAGTTTCCTAACGCAAAAATATAGTGAAGTCATTGACCGATTGGAAAATTACGATCCAAGGAAAATGCCGTATGTCGTTCAATATGAACTGGCAAGGTCTTATGTCACTTATGAACCGTTAGAGGGTGCCGCGAGGAAGAATGTCGAAAATGCCATCACCTTGCAGACCGATAGTCAGTATCTCCTGTATTGGATTTATATAGGCAGGGGGGAGAACGAGGACGCGATCGATTTGGCGAGAATCATGGAGGACCGCGAATTGATCATGTACGGGCTGATCAACCAGAAAGAACAGATTAAGCTGGATGATCAGCTATCTGGGGAAGAAAAGGAAACGCAACTTAAAGAAGTCGATACGGAGCTGACCCAATATAAAAAGGAAAAAGAGGAATTGGAAAGGCAATTGGATGAACAGGAAGGACAGAACCTGGAGAAATCCGATGCGGAAGCAGAAGCTAAGGCAGCAGTAAAAGAGGAAGTTGAAAAGAAAGAAAGCAAGGATTCAATAAAAACATCTGATGAAAAAGAGAAAAGCAAAGAGTGAGCATATTGCCTTTTGCGGAGGTGAGATTATATGAGTTTATTATGGATTTATTCAGAGGGAACCTACCAATCCTATACGATCAAGGATCAGCATAACGGCCCCATTACGATTGGGCCAGCAAAAAAGGATGCAATCCGCATCCAGTCGTTACCTTTCGAACAGGGATCTATCGAGCTGAGAAAACGGGAGGGGCTTGATGAATATGAGGTATACGGAGGAGAAAAGAAGCTTGGTGATGTAAAGCCGTTAAAGGTCTTCACTTTTCGTGAGGGAGATGAAACGGTCGATATTTTTTATATATCAGGACAATCGGAAGAAAACCTCTATTATATCGGCAACTTGAAAGAAATCACTGTATCACACAAGGCGGAAGCCACTTTCCGTAAGGAAGGACCCCTTTCGTGGAATGGCTTATCCATGGTTTTTCTTAGAGGGCAATGGTTTCTAATGCCTGATGAAAAAAGCAAGGTTTTCCTGAATGGTGAAAGGCTGGCAGCAAAAGCACCCATTCAAAATGGCGATCTCATTTTTTTGCCTGATATGACACTGAGGTTGATTGAAGGCGACTTATTAATGGTTCATAGTGCCGAGACCTATGCAACATCCTTACCTGAAATGAAGAAGCCGATTTCGGAAATGAAGAAAAGCTATCCCCAATTTCGCCGGACTCCAAGGATGATCTATGATTTGCCTGACGAGAAAGTGACAATCTCATTTCCGAGCCAGGAGTCGGAGGATAATAATAGAGGGTTATGGCTCATCCTGATGCCGCCGCTGATGATGTTGATTGTCATGGGTGTCATTACGATCGTTCAGCCACGGGGGATATTCATCATCATATCGATTGTGATGTTCACCACGACTTTAGTAACCTCGACAGCACAATACTTTAAAGATAAAAAGAAACAAAAATTCAGGGAAGAAAAACGCCAACGTGTCTACACAAGATATCTTGATCAAAAACGGGAGGAACTGCAAGAGCTTTCTGAAAAGCAAAGGAATGTGCTTTTCTATCATTATCCATCCTTCGAAAGGATGAAGCAGCTAACCGAAAGTATCAGTGACCGTATATGGGAGCGAACCTTGGAAAGTGAAGACGCACTCCACTTTAAGATCGGGACGGCGACGATATCGTCGAGCTATGAGGTGTCGGTCAACAGTAACGATATGTCCAATCGAGAAATTGATGAATTACTTGAGCGGTCACAGGAACTTGTCGATGTATACAAAAACCTGGAGGCTCTTCCGCTATCGATAGATTTATCTCATGGATCGATGGGGCTTGTCGGAAAGGAGTCGATCGTTAAACGGGAGTTGCAACAATTGATTGGGCAGCTTGCATTTTTCCATAGTTATCATGATGTCCGGTTTGTCGCCATCTTTCCAGAAACCGACTATCAGGAATGGGAATGGATGAAATGGCTTCCCCATTTTCAACTGCCTCACGCCTATGCAAGGGGATTCATATACAATGAACAATCACGCGATCAGCTATTGACTTCGATTTATCAACTTTTGAGGGAGCGGGATTTGGATGAGAACAAAGGAAAAGCGAGGTTCACTCCTCATATTGTCTTCATCGTTACGGATCGCCAGTTAATTGCTGAGCATGTCATATTGGAATACTTGGAAGGCAGAGCGGATGATTTGGGCATCTCGACGATTTTTGCTGCCGGTGCAAAAGAAAGTTTGACGGAAAATGTTCATACACTCGTGAAGTATATAAACGATCGCCAAGGTGAGATTCTCATCCAGCAATCGAAGGCTGTCCATACTCCTTTTACACTTGATGTCCATGCTAGAGAAGGTAATGAGCGTTTTGCACGGACGCTGCGCTCACTAGATCATCAAAAGGGCATGAACAATTCAATCCCAGAAACGGTGTCCTTTTTGGAACTGTTGAGGGCACGAGAAGTGGAGGACCTGCCAATCGGCAAGAACTGGCTTAGCAACCAATCCTCCAAATCCTTGGCCGTACCGATTGGTTTGAAAGGAAGAACGGATAGAGTTGAATTGAATCTGCATGAAAAGGCGCATGGACCTCATGGATTGGTGGCTGGGACGACGGGGTCGGGGAAAAGTGAACTGCTGCAAACCTACATCCTATCGTTAGCCGTTCATTATCATCCACATGAAGTGGCCTTTTTGCTCATTGATTATAAAGGCGGGGGAATGGCACAGCCATTCAGGCAGATTCCCCATCTGCTTGGAGTGATTACGAATATTGAGGGAAGCAAGAACTTCAGCGCAAGGGCCCTTGCCTCCATCAATAGCGAATTGAAAAAACGCCAGCGACTGTTCGATCGATATGAAGTCAATCACATCAACGACTACACGGATTTGTACAAAGAAGGAAAAGCGGAAGAACCGCTGCCGCATTTATTTTTAATATCAGATGAGTTTGCCGAGCTTAAGAATGAGGAGCCGGATTTCATCCGTGAATTAGTCAGCACTGCCAGAATTGGTCGGAGCTTGGGCGTTCATCTGATTCTTGCCACGCAAAAGCCCGGCGGTGTCATAGATAACCAGATATGGAGTAATGCCCGCTTCAAGATTTCCCTAAAGGTACAGGATGCCAATGATAGTAAGGAAATCCTTAAAAATGGCGATGCCGCAAATATCACGGTCACGGGGCGGGGATATTTGCAGGTAGGCAATAACGAGGTGTACGAACTGTTTCAGTCAGCATGGAGCGGTGCCCCTTATTTGGAGGATACGGCGGGATTGGAGGACGAGGTGGCACTGGTCACCGACCTTGGCCTAGTTCAAATCTCGAGTGTTTCGGAACAGGCTGCTAGTCGAAGGAAAGAAAAAATCAGTGAAATCGAAGCCGTTGCCGATCATATCGTGGCGACACAAGCAGAAATGAAGATCGAGAAGCTGGCAAGCCCATGGCTTCCGCCCCTTAAAGCTCGCCTATCGAGAAGCGGTGAAAGCAGCCTGACGAGCAATCAAATCCATCTCGGAATGAAGGATGAACCGGAATTGCAAAGCCAGACAAATTACATCTATAACTGGATGGAGGATGGAAATATCGGGATATTCGGTTCTTCCGGATACGGTAAATCAACTACGGCTTTGACCCTGCTCTTTAGCTTTGCAGATCAATTCTCTCCTGAAGAACTGCATTATTACTTGTTCGATTTTGGCAATAGCGCATTACTTCCATTGCGCCAGCTGCCCCATACAGGGGACTACTTCCGATTCGATGAGCTTAGGAAAATTGAAAAATTCATGCTACTCATGAAAGCGGAAATCGAAAGGCGCAAGCAGCTTTTTTCGCAAAAGGAGCTTAGTAACATCAAGCTTTATAACGCGTTAGCGGAGGAGAAACTGCCGATTATTTATATCACGGTCGACAATTTCGATTTGGTGAAGGATGAGATGCCAGATCAGGAGGCGCAATTGATCCAGTTTGCACGTGACGGACAATCACTGGGGATTTTCATGATTT
>NZ_PHNG01000733.1:0-14322 GCF_002803435.1 Bacillus sp. mrc49
GAAGAACGTTTTTAGCTATCGAAAAGCTAGGGATGCCCGGCTTCTTGCATCCTGTGCGTTCGCACGAATAAGGATCGACCATTTTACATTCATTCTGTACTTCGTCTTCAGAAATCATACTATTTACCGGCAGGAATGCAGACATTCCTAATAAGGCAAAAGAGAAATTGAACAAGCCTTTTGCACTCATTTAGTTATTTTTTCAGGCCTTCACCCAGCCCCTTCAATAAATCAATAGTAAACCTCATAACTCGATTCACATCGGGGTCTCTTAGCAGCTTCACTAAATCAAAAACACCGACTTTTTTGTTTGACTGGATTCCTTCCTCTGCTCTTTGAAGCCCTTTCGATAAGCCCCCCACTAATTTTTGTGTTGTCTCAGGGTCCAATTCTGTCAATACTCCAGCGGCAGCCATCGCATTATTGAGCGCATTAGTTACAGGCGGACGCAACATTTGCCCTACTGCAATTTTAGCTACATCTTCTTTTGCCTCAACCAAATTATTGATTGCCCCAAGAATTCCACTATCATGGAGTTCCTGGAGCAGTTTGATGGTTTCTTTAATCCCATCTGAATTTCGCGATATATCCTGCAAAACGTTATCAAGCTCCTGGCTTTGCTTTTCTTTTTCAGTAAACACTGGTTCTTCTATTTTCGTAATTGGTTTTGCCATTACATGTTACCTCCTATCACTTTCTATCTGCTGTTATATTCAGGTCTGCAATCGGGTCATAATCTTCACGATTCCATTTACGTTCAACCTGTACACCGAGCTGTGGGTTTCGCTTAGCATACCGAGGGTTGTATAAAGGAAGCGGTTTGCTCCCCTTGACATTAATTAATTCCATTTTCACTTTTGTCTGTTTATACGCTGGTGTTTGTGTTCGAACATCGCCAATGCTTCCAGTTAATAGATTAATGGCATTTTCATGGCTTACTGAATGCATCGGTACATATAACTCTTTTCCTTGCACTCGATCCGTCACCACTGCCCGAAGTTTGATGGCACCATATGGTGACACCAGACGTACTAAAGAACCGTCCTTAATACCGCGTTCTTTGGAAAGTTCCGGTGAAACCTCTACGAATACTTCAGGCAATTTATACTGAAGCCCCTTGGATTTGTTAGTCATATTTCCTTCATGGAAATGTTCCAAAAGTCTCCCGTTATTCAACGTAAGATCAAATTCCTGTGCAAATTCAATAGGCGGCACATATTCGACAAGAGAAAAACGAGCTCTTCCATCCGGGAAGTTATAATGGTCCGTATAAAGAAGAGGCTCATCCGTACCATCTTTTTTCACTGGCCACATTAAACTTTTCCATCCTTCAAGCCGTTCATACGATACTCCTTCGAATAGCGGAGACAGGCTTGCAATCTCATCCATGATTTCGCTTGGATGATCATAGTTCCAATTGGCACCCATATATTTTGCAACTTGCTGAATGATCCACCAATCCGGTTTGGAGTCGCCTAATGGATCAAGCACACGGTACAGACGTTGAATGCGTCTCTCCGTATTCGTGAATGTACCATCTTTCTCCAACGAAGGAGCTGCCGGTAAAACGACATCTGCAAATTGAGCCGTTTTCGTTAAGAAGATATCTTGGACGACAAAGAATTCCAACTTGCCAAGCGTTTCATGTACATGATTGGAATTTGAATCCACCCAGGCCATATCCTCTCCCATTAGATACATCGCTTTTAATTCACCATTCTCCACTGCTTCTAACATTTCAATGTTTGTTAGCCCTGGCTTATCAGAAATACTCACTCCATATGATAGTTCAAACTTTTCTCGCGCCATGTCATCCGATAGACGTTGATTTCCTGGAAGCCACTGTGGCAGGGTACCCATGTCACATGAACCTTGCACATTATTATGGCCACGAAGAGGATAGGCCCCTGCACCATGGCGGCCAAAGTTCCCTGTTACCAATAAAAGGTTAGCGATGGCTGCTGATGTATGAGATCCCGAAACGTTTTGTGTGACACCCATTCCCCATAAAATACACGTTCCATCCGCTTTATGAATCATTTTGGCTGTTTCAATAAGCTGTTCTTTTGGAAGTCCTGTTATTTCTTCTGCATATTCAAGTGTGTATGTTTCTAAAAGCCCAGCATACTCACTATATTGATTTACATGTTTTTCAATGAATGCTTCATCATGCCAGCCTTGATCGATGATGTACTTGGCAATGGCCGTTATCCATACATAATCCGTTCCTTGTTTTGGATGCAGAAACAAATCGGAGCGCTCGGCCATTTCGTGTTTTCGAAGGTCCGAAACGATTAATTTTTGTCCGTGTAATTTCTTGGCACGTTTTACCCGAGTTGCCAACACCGGATGACCTTCAGTCGGGTTGGCACCAATGATGATGACAAGGCCTGCACTGGCGATATCTTTGATCGTACCGGAATCGCCTCCATATCCTACTGTGGAAAGCAATCCATCCGTGGCAGGAGACTGACAGTATCTTGAACAGTTGTCAATGTTGTTTGATTCAAATACTTGACGGGCTAACTTTTGCATAAGATAGGCGTCTTCATTTGTTGTTTTAGAAGAGCTTACAAAGCCAAGCGCTTGCCCTCCGTAGGTTTGTTTAAGTGCGCCCATTTTTCCTGCAATCAATGTTAAGGCTTCATCCCATGTAGCAGGGACAAATGCATCGCCTTTTCGGATCAAAGGCGTTGTAAGCCGTTGTTCACTGTTTACGAAGTCCCATCCGAATTTTCCTTTCACACAGCTTGAAACGCTGTTGACAGGACTATTTTCAGTTGGTTCCACTTTTAAAATTTCCCGTCCTTTTGTCCAAACCTCGAATGAACATCCTACGCCACAAAAGGTACAAACTGTTTTTGTTTTTTTTGTACGTGTATCACGCATTGCCGCTTCCACTTCCGATAGGGCAAAAATGGTTTTATAATCCGGTTCGACCTCTTTAATTAAGTCAACCATAGGGTCTAATAAATCTTTTGGAATGGCTGTCATGAGCCCAGCTTCGCCCAACATCGATTTTTCCATTAATGCGTTACACGGACAAACGGTGGCACACTGTCCGCAAGATACACAAGAAGATTCATTGATCGATTTGCCGTCATCCCACACGACACGTGGAATCTCACGTTCCCAGTCAATCGATAGGGTTTCATTGACCTGCAGGTCTTGGCAAACTTCCACGCAACGACCACAAAGGATACATTGATCCGGATCGTATCGGTAAAATGGATGTGACATATCCACCTCATATCCTTTTTCCCGGTATGGGCGGGTTTGATGTTCAATTTCCAATAACTCGGCTGTGTTATGAACACGGCAATTTCCGTTGTTGTTATCACAAACCGTACAATAAAGTAAATGGTTCTCCAAAATGCGATCCATTGCTTCCATTTGTGAAGCCTTGGCCAATTCTGAAGAAGTTAATATATTCATTCCAGCCTCGATTTCCGTGGAACAGGCTCTCATGATTTTCCCGTCAATTTCGCACATACACGTATCACACGTTTGAATGGGGCCTAATACTTCTGAATAACAAATATGTGGATGATCTATTTCCAGCTCCAAAAGATAATCTAGAATTCGGGTCCCCTGTTTCACTTCATGTTGCTGTCCATTAATTTTCACTCGGACTGTTTCTGCCATTTTAAAATCTCCTATTCTAAAAAAATCAAAAAAAGCCCGCCATAAAATAGAGTGTGCACAAGTCATGCACATTCTATTTTATGGCGGGCTAATAACTAAGCAGTTTTATCTACTTGTAATCCATCTCACCACAATATTAAAAGAAAAACAGGATATGACGGCAAGTTGTCGTTACCTCATATCAATGATTTCCTTATACGTTTCTTCATATTTCATTATAATACTTTACATAAGTAAGCTCAATAAGAATTCCAGACTATTCATGTTTCATAAAATCCGATTTGCACCAACCCTTTACCGATGCCTGGTTTTTGATAGGTTCTCATCCACCGCTTACTGGGGGGATAAAGGCAACTGTATCTTGATCTTTTATCATTTCCTCATCTGTTACGAAGCTTTCGTTAATGGCTGTCATGAATGGCTCGAAAGATAAAAGCGGATACTTGCTTTCAAAATATTGCTTTAGTTGCAAAACTGTTATCCGATCTTTTTTTATTATTATTCGATCTAATCCGATTACTTCCCTTATTCCAGCAAAAAATAAAACTGTAATCATTTCTTATCCCTCCTTACTCGGCTTTCCTTCCGGATATTCAGCGGTCTCTAATTGATTTCCAATCCACTTCGTCCCGTCTTCCCAAAATTCCTTTTTCCAAATGGGGACGATTTGTTTAATTCGTTCTATGCAATATTCATTCGCTTCGTACGCTGTTTTCCGGTGTGGGGAAGAAACAGCGATAACAACGGCTATATCCGTTATTTCCAACTTGCCTATTCTATGAGTGATGGCAATCAAGGCATCCGGCCATTTATTTTTGATTTCATCCCCGATTTGACTCAACATTTTTACAGCCATTGAATCGTACGCTTGATATTCAAGGGACAAAGTTTTCCTCCCTTTCGTCAATTCCCTGACGGTTCCAATGAAAACCGTAATGGCTCCTGCTTCCCTTCTGGAAACCAGGTTCGTTACCTCTTCTGCGGATATGGGGTCACGGACTATTTTAAACATCGTTCGTTCCAATTTTTTTACCACCTCATGAATGTTCTACGACCTGTATAATGGGACAATGTCATCCCAAGGCCATGCACTGCCTTGTACGTCTTCCAATAATAAAACATCGACAGCCATTCCCTTTTGATACCCTCTCGTGCCTCCTGGAAGGACGATGAATACATCCGCTCCCGCTAAAGAGGATACGGCACCAGATTTATTGAAACCCGAAGGCGAAGCCAATAGCCTGCCTTTATCATAGGCAAGCGTTCCCCTTATCAATCGGGTAAACGGGTTGGGCTTTGTAAAGTCCTCTCCTAATGATGCCGCTTCTTTTTTGAGGTGTGGCCGATCATTGAATAAGTGAATCCGGATCACAGGGCGAACGAATAATTCGAATCCAACGTAACAAGCAGACGGATTGCCCGATAATCCGAATAATAGCTTCCCATTCAATTGCGCTACCGTCGTTACACTTCCAGGCCGCATCGCCACTTTATTAAAGAGGACCGTAGCTCCCAATTTTTCGTAAATCGCCGGTAGATGATCATAGTCCCCCACCGATACACCTCCGGTAGTAATAAGCATATCAACATCGGCCAGGGCGTTTTTGACAGCCATGAAGCAGCTATCGAAATCATCGCTCAATTTTCCGAGATACTTGACGTCCCCTCCGGCTCTTTCAATTTGCGAAAGCATCATATAGGCGTTGCTATTCCTGATTTTTCCGGGTTTAAGCTGTTCACTTACTTCAAGCAGTTCACTTCCAGTGGCTATGACCCCTACAACAGGCTTTTGGGCAACAGGTACCCTGCTGTATCCGAACGTTGCCAATTGTGCCGAAATGCCAGGATTGATATAGGTACCTCTTTTTGCCAAGATGGTCCCTTTTGTTGTATCTTCTCCTTCAAAAGAGATGTTATCTCCTTTGTTGAGGGAACGTTTAATTTCAATGAACTTCTGATTAGATTCCGTGAATTCCTTCACTAATTCAAGCATGATTACCGCACTGCAGCCCTCGGGAATTTGAGCACCGGTCATGATCCTGACAGCTTCAAATGGTCTGACTTGTCCATCAAAAACCATACCCGCACCTATCTCGCCCACCACTTTCAATGACACGGGATGATGGGTTGTGGCAGTTCTTGTATCTTCGTATCGAACGGCAAATCCATCATATGGCGAGCGATCGAATGAAGGCACATTATGATCGGCTATCAGATCTTCTGCAAGAAACCGGCCATAGGCCTTTTCAAGCGAAATCAATTCCTTCACGCCATGCTTGGCGTATTGCGTTACTTTACGTACACATTCTCCTATAGGAATCGGGGTTCGTTTTTCTACCATACCTTTCACTCCTTCCATTAGCCCAACAGACGATAATATAGATTTTTGGCGAGCTGGATATCATTCGTTCCATGAACAAAAACACGTCCATCTCCAAATATAACCAGGCGATGATTTTGAAGCTGGCAAGACAATAAATAAGGATTTCTAGAAACCTTTCCTTGAGCTTTTAATCGTTTTTCCATATGATCGAAGCAATATTCAATGCTTCTGGCAGGTCTGATTTGAACGGTATTCCGGCCGCATAATACTTCTGTTTTCGTCTGATTTTCATACGATAAATACGGAAACGTCCTAGCTGTTCCGCAGGTTGGACAGCCTTCATTTTGGATTTTTTCCGATTTAATGGAGTAATGATGGTTGCTCCAAACATCAAATGTCAAAAACGTGTTTCTAAGCGATGAAAAATCACCGACAAGAATTTTTAACGCTTCGGCTATTTGATAAGCCGAAACAATTTGCACAGCCGGGCTAATGATCCCTGCTGTATCACATGTAGCACCGCCACTCGGCACCTTCTTCAGGATGCATTGCAAACATGGTGTGCTGTCTGGAATGATCGTATACGTGGCTCCGTAGCTTCCTACACATGAACCATAAATCCATGGAATGTTTAACTTATGTGAAAGATCATTTAAAATGAACCGAATGTCAAAATTGTCAGTACCATCGATCATGACATCAACACCGCGTAACAAGTCTTCCAAATTTTCCGGTCTTGCATCCAATACAAGCGCTTCGATTTCCACTTCAGAATTGATTTGCCTCAGATGCTGTCCGGCAGCTACCGCTTTTGGAATTTGGCCTTTTGCATCCCTTTCGTTATATAACTGCTGGCGCTGCAAATTACTCCATTCAACATAATCTCGATCAATAATTGTCAACTTTCCGATCCCTGCTCGCACTAAGGCTTCAGCACTGGCACTGCCCAATGCCCCAGCTCCAACAATCAGTACATGCTTATTTCTGATTTCTTCCTGACCCTTCGGTCCTATCTGCTTGAACAGCTGTTGCCGTGAATAACGATCAATCAACGAACTCGCCTTCTTTCCCACGAATATCCTTTATTTTATCTCTCAAAGGTCCAACCCATATCGGCAGTACCCTTTCATCAACGCCGGAGTCTGGTGATGTTGAAGTATTTTCAATATTAATAGCTTAGTATAATGGAAAATTCGTATCGCAATCACCATTCATGAAAGAAGTCCCCGCTTTTCCCACCCGTTTTTTGGACTAAAAATGTTTCCTTAATGACCATGGTTTTATCGACAGCTTTACACATATCATAAAAGGTAAGAGCAGCAACGGATACGGCAGTTAATGCTTCCATCTCGACTCCTGTTTTCTCATTGCAAATCACCGTAGCTCGGATGATCAGATCATAGCCTTTGTCACTTTTTTGATAATGGAAGGTAAAGTTACTTCCTTGCAGCATGATTGGATGGCACATCGGTATGATATCGGCTGTTTTTTTAGCAGCCATGATTCCGGCAATCTGTGCTACTTGGAGCGGATCGCCTTTTTTTATTAATTTGTTTTCAATTGCATCGAATAGTTCATTTGATAACGCAATCGTACTTTGAGCAATAGCTGTACGTGATGTAATTTCTTTTTGGGAAACATCGACCATCTTAGGTCTTCCTTCTTCATTCCAATGTGAAAAATTGCTCATCATTTGCCTCCTTCGTATGTTAAGAAGCTATTTAAAGCGGAAGATGCTTTTATCCGCCAATATGAGACATCTCTACCTTTGAACTTCTTTTTGCACTTTTTCCACTTGCTCGTTCGTCAGAATAGCGATCACCGCGATGATGCCAAATATCCGTGATATTATCGGTAATCACCTCATCCGATTCTTCAGAGCGGAGCAAATGACGAAGATCATAACCATTTGATGCAAACAAACATGTATATAATTTTCCTTCAGCAGAAACCCGAGCCCTTGAACAGGTGGAACAAAATGAATCGGTGACAGAAGAGATGATTCCGATTTCTTGATCACCGTCCAAATAGCGATACCTTGTTGCCACTTCCCCTACATAATTCGGCTCGATTCGTTCAAGTGGCATAACTTCTCCAATTCGATCCAAAATGTCTTTTTTGGTCATTACCTCCGCCATTCTCCAACCATTTGAATTTCCTACATCCATATACTCGATAAAGCGAAGTGTATGTTTATTTTCTTTAAAATATCTTGCCATTGGTACGATATCTTGATCGTTTTTCCCTTTTTGGACGACCATATTCACTTTCACGTTCAACCCTGCGTCAGAAGCTGCCTGAATGCCTTCCAACACTCTTTCGACCTTGCTCCTGTTTCCATTTAACTGGGTGAAACGTTCATCATCCAAGGAATCAAGGCTGACTGTCACCCTTCTTAACCCAGCAGCAAATAAGAGGGGGGCAAACTTTTTAAGAAGAGATCCGTTCGTCGTAATGCCAATATCCTCTACTCCAGCAATCGATTTCAGACGTTGAATCAATTCTGGAAGATCCTTGCGTAATAGTGGTTCTCCTCCTGTAATACGTATTTTCGTTACACCTAAAGAAACAAATATACGGGTCAATCGCTCCATTTCATCAAAAGACAGAATTTTATCCGAAGCTAAAAAAGGATAATCAGGCCCAAAGATTTCTTCTGGCATGCAATAGCGACAGCGAAAATTACAACGATCCGTGACAGATAGACGCAAATCTTTCAACGGGCGTTGTAATTTATCCAAGATAACTTCTTCCACAATCCTCAGCTCTCTTCCATAAGATTGAAAACCATAATATTCTTTACCCCATTTATAGAATTCGTTCTGGACATGTATATATATTAAATGATCGATTTCGAATAAAGCCTACTGTCGTAATTCCTAGGCCTTCTGCCAACTCTAACGCCAATTCGGTTGGAGCGGATTTTGACAGAACTATTTCACAACCGATTTTTGCGACCTTCAATAAAATTTCCGAAGAAATCCTCCCGCTGAATACAATAATCTTATTTCCAATCGGGATGTCATTTTTCAAGCAGTAGCCATATATTTTATCCAACGCATTATGCCTTCCTATATCCATTCGGCTAAGCATGAAATCATCCACATCACATAAGGAGGCGTTATGGACCCCTCCTGTATCCTGAAAAATAGTAGCTGAATCTTGTAGGTTCCTCATCAAACGCAGGCAATCATCCGGGGAGATCTTCACCCGGATATCATTCATTTTCTTGGCGGTCAAAGCATCATTGACAAAAACGAACCCTTGCCTGCTCATCCCGCAGCAAGATGTAATGTAGCGCTTGTTCTGGAAGCTTTGAAAATAAGGATTCAGCTTATCGATTTTCACATGTACAAACCCTTCTTTTTCTTGAAACCAAATATCTTTAATCTCTTCATATTTTTTGATGATCCCTTCAGATGCCAAGTAGCCGATGACCATATCTTCAATATATTCCGGTGTACAGACCATCGTAACGAATTCTTGTTCATTGATTTTTACCGTAACAGGATATTCTGTGACAATTACATCCTCGGCACGTTCAATATGCCCGTTCGCAAATTTCAGGATCTCCCTTTTCCCCACCGTTGGTTTCATATCATAAATCATCCTTAAAATTATATTCTTCTTAAAGAATTCCATACTTTTTCAGTGGCGTGATACATTGACCATACTGCCATATTTACTGAAGCAGAATCAGTGCCTTAAGACTTGTTCTCTATGAATGAGGTCTTCAGCTAGAGACGTAAACATTTCTCCCGTAAGCGAATCTTCATCATATACATTGGAATGATTATTTTCCTCTCGCTTCGCAAAAGGTATTCTGGCAATGACTTCAGAATCAATCTGGCGGGCCAGCATATCACCGCCGCCCTTTCCGAAAAGGTAATTTCTAGAACCGTCTTGCTCTTCATAATAAGACATATTCTCCACGATACCCAGTACTTCATGTTTTGTATGTTTAGCCATGGCTCCTGCTCTGGAAGCAACATAAGAGGCGACATTATGCGGAGTCGTGACGATGATTTCCCTAGCCTGAGGAATCATCGCGGCTACATCAATCGCTACATCTCCCGTGCCCGGAGGTAAATCCAAAAGAAGATAATCCAATTCACCCCAGTGTGTATTCGCAAGGAAATTTTGAATCCATTTATTGAGCATCGGCCCTCTCCACATGACCGGATTGTTATTATCTGTAAAGAATCCCATCGACATAATTTTAACACCATTACTACTAACTGGAATGGCCGTTTTATCAAGCATGGTTGGTTTTTGTTTCACTTCCATCATGGCTGGAATACTGAATCCATATATATCAGCATCTAAAATGCCTACTTTTTTACCCATACGAACCAAGGCAGTGGCAAGGTTCACGGTCACCGTCGATTTCCCCACTCCCCCTTTCCCGCTCGTCACCGCAATGAATTGAACTCCTGAATCCGGCCGCAGCATGTTGGGCATCCCCGTCTCTGTTGAAGCATTTTGTTTCAAGGTTTTCGTCAATGCAGCACGCTCTTCCGGTGTCATGGTCCCAAAAGTCAATGACACTTCTGAGGCGCCTATCCCTTTAAGGGAATTTTCGACATCCTCTTTTATCCTTGCCTTTAAAGGACATCCGGAAATCGTTAATACCACTTCGAGTTCGACATTTGCACCGTTTATTTCAACATTTCTTACCATATTTAAATCCACGATACTTTTATGCAATTCGGGATCTTCGACGTGTTTAAGTGCTTTCATAACTTCTTCGTGCGTCAGCATTCCTATCACTCCATTTTTATTTTTAGCGTCTTTATCATTATGGCCAAACGATTTGGAAAAAAAATCAAATATATGAATATCAATCAAGAAAAGAAAGGAGGGAAACAAAAAAGCCCATCATAAAATAAATTGTGTACAAGTTCATACACAGCCTATTTTATGACGGGCTAATGACTAAGCAGCTTTACCTACCAGTTATCCATCTCATCACGTAAAATAAATATAAAAATCAGGATATAAAGGCAACTTGCGGTTACCCAATATCAATGAATTTGTAATTTCATTATAATACTTTCGATCTATAAGCTCAATAACAAATTATGTACATTATTATCTGGATTTTCTTGAGTAACTTTTGTTCCCAGCATATTGCTTCCATTCCTTTGGTGGTTTACACCTGAATTACATACCCATGCTTCAGGCAGACATCAAACAAGCCCACTCCCTTTTAGAAGAGTGGGCTTTTATTGACTTATCCTAAATATCGTCATCCTGTAAAGGCGTTCGTTTATCCATTTTCAGCAAGTAATAGCTTGCTGCGACCAAGGCGAGGAAAATGATCCCGACAAGCAGGGAAATCCGGGTGCTCGGATTGATCCACATACCAACAAGAACCATCAGTAAAAAGGCGATCGTCGCATAGTTGCTGAAAGGGGCCAATGGCATTTTGAAAGGATGTTTCTCCATTTCAGCGGCATTTACCTTTCTGAATTTCAGCTCACTGATGAGCAGGACAAACCATGGGATCATCCCAGGTAAAACACTTGCACTGTACACATAAAGGAATACTTGAGGCGGTGCAAGGTAGTTCAGGATAACGCCGATGCCCAAACCTAATAGGACGGCGATCGTACAATAGGCCGGTACGCCACTTTTCGATACTTTTGCAAAGATTTTTGGTGCTTGTCCGTTTTGGGCTAGCGTGTAAAGCATTCTCCCTGCACTGAAAATCCCGCTGTTGCAGCCAGACATCGCTGCCGTGATCACGACAAAGTTAATGATTCCTGCCGCTGCCGTGATACCTATCTTTGCAAAGGTTGAAACGAATGGACTGCCTATCTCATCCAGTTGATTCCAAGGAAAGACCGTCACGATGACGAAAATGGCGCCGATATAAAAAATTAAAATGCGCCATATGATTGACTGAATCGCTTTTGTAACCGTCTTCGTAGGATCTTTTGCTTCACCGGCCGTGATGCCGATGAGCTCAACTCCTTGGTAGGAAGCTACGACTAGGGAAAGCGCAAAGAAAAACCCTTTCCAGCCTCCAGTGAAGAAGCCGCCGTTTGACCATAGATTTGATAACCCAATGGCAGCCCCGCCATTTCCGATTCCGAAGAAAATGAGGCCGATACCGGCAATGATCATCAGTACAATCGTAATGATTTTAATGAGTGCGAACCAAAATTCGAATTCACCGAAAGATTTTACGGATATGAGGTTGGCAGCCCCCAAAATGATCATGGCAACAACACCTGGAATCCAAGCAGGTAACTCAGGGAACCAGTACTGCATATACAAGCCAACGGCAATGATCTCGGACATTCCGACGATTACCCATTGAAACCAGTTGCTCCAAGCAGTCATATAACCTGCCAAAGGATGAATATAGCTGCTCGCAAAGGTTGCGAAAGAACCTGTAGTCGGCTCCATATAAAGCATTTCCCCCATGGAACGCATGATGAAAAAAATAAAAATACCTGCGATGGCATAAGCAAGCATTACGGAAGGGCCAGTCCATTTGATCGTGCTCGCCGATCCCATGAATAACCCGACCCCGATGGTTCCGCCCAAGGCTATCATTTGAATGTGACGTGCCTCCAGCCCTCTCTTCAATTCCTTGTTTGACATGATTGATTCCTCCAGGTGCTTTTTCTATGCTCACACTAACTGACTCTCTATTGATCTCATTTCGTTTAAATATTGTATAACACTTCAATTTGATTTTCTTATCTTATAATAGTAAATATTCTGTAAAAATACAATTGTATTTTTGAAGAAAACAGCTGGCAAAAATATCTTTTCAATTTCCCTACCCTAAAACTATCATTTCAAAAAATGTTAGTCGATATTTCATGATAGTGATTTTCCAAAAGTGGCAGGTTTTCTTGGAGCTCATTTCAATGTCCGGTTATAAATCATGATCTTAAAACTGCACTCAAGCTCCTGCCGGCACGAAAAATAATGTGTTGACCGAGGGGGGAATAAATGTTAGAATTCGAATATTATTTTATAAGCATAATGAATGGTTTATCGTGAAGGTACCCCCTTCACCGACAAACATTTGCTGACAACCGCATACAAGCAAGCGATGAATGCTATGGATGACACTATAGCAGGAGCAGCTTCTGGAGAGACTGTACAAGATGCAGCGCCGAAGGATTCACAATCTCAGGCAAAAGGACAGAAGAGTAACGAATGATAAATTGTTATTCTGACCTTTTAAGAGATTGGTATTTTCCAATCTCTTTTTTTAATGTTCACTTTTGTGAAGGAATGTAAAAAACAAGGCGAAATTTCACGTCCCTCTCTCCAATACCGTGCCGGCTTGAAATAATTTTCCACTACTACTATGAAAAGTTGGGGGCTTACGGAATGGCTAAACAGGAGTTAAAAAGAGATTTACAAAATCGTCATGTTCAATTAATCGCAATAGGAGGAACGATCGGAACCGGTTTATTTTTGGGATCTGGAAAAGCCATTCAATTGGCAGGTCCATCCATCATCTTTTCGTATCTAATCATAGGTATAGCCTTGTTTTTTGTCATGAGGGCTTTAGGTGAGCTGCTCTTATCCAACGCAGGTTATACATCATTCACCGAATTCGCTACCGAATATGTCGGCCCTTGGGCTGGATTCGTGACCGGATGGACCTATTGGTTTTGTTGGATCATGACCGCAATGGCCGATATCATTGCCGTCGGTGTCTATATGCAATACTGGTTCGATATCCCTCAATGGATTCCGGCTCTCCTATGCCTTGTCATTTTGTTAGGATTGAACCTATTGACCGTCAAGCTATTTGGCGAATTGGAATTTTGGTTTGCCATCATTAAGGTGATCACGATCATCGCCATGATCATCGCAGGAATCATTTTGTTGATCATCGGCTTCAAGACAAGCACGGGTACGGTTTCCGTAACGAATTTATGGAGTCATGGGGGCATGTTCCCCAATGGCATTTCCGGTTTCCTGTTGTCTTTACAATTGGTCGTCTTCTCCTTTGTCGGTGTCGAATTGGTTGGGGTATCTGCAGCGGAAACGGCGAACCCCAGGAAAAACATTCCGTCTGCCATCAATAAAATCCCTGTCCGGATTTTATTGTTCTATGTAGGAGCCCTATTCGTCATCCTGGTTGTGAACCCTTGGACGCAACTGGATGCAACGAGCAGCCCATTTGTTGAAGTTTTTGCGTTAATCGGAATTCCTGTCGCTGCTGGAATCATCAATTTCGTTGTGTTGACATCTGCCGCCTCCGCATGCAACAGCGGATTATTTTCAACGAGCCGCATTCTCTATACGTTAAGCAGGAATGGCGAAGCCTCTGCCAAACTGGCCCATTTAAATAAACAGGCTGTTCCAAGCAATGCCTT
>NZ_PHNG01000734.1:0-3636 GCF_002803435.1 Bacillus sp. mrc49
TTGAAGCGTTACAAACATTTCACCATCAAGGTTCAACGGCGGTTCCGTTTCTATTTCAGGTGGCTCCATATGATCCGACATTTGGGCAGATACTTCTTGAGCACGTACGGTAATTGCCGCCAACTCAGCTAACGTTGCTTCCTGCCCCGCTTTTACGTTTGCATCATATTCCTTCATAAAACCTAAGATGGAGTCGGAGAACACTCCGAAATTATCATCGACTCCTGCTAAACTTGTTTTGACGAGTTTCGCTCCCTCATCCACGTTTGGGGAAACCCCATTTTTCAGGTTTTCCAATTCCTTTATATTGGCTGCAAATATTTTATCGACTTTCGCTGCCGTGACTCGTTCAGCCAATTCACTGTAAGATGACAGCGAGCCATAATAGGATAGGAGCTCATTTGCATTACGGTTGGTGATGGAATCATTAAAGACCTGCACCAGCACCGCGCGCCTTTCTCCCCCCACTTTTTCAAGGAGGCTCTGCTCGGAACTCCTGATCTTCGCGATGGCCTCGTCGATGGTCATATTTTGGATGTTCTGCAGCTCCTCTATATCCTCCTGTGACTTTTTCCATTCATCGCCAAGATCCTTGTAATCGGAGCCAAGTTCATGATAATCAGCTTGTAGCTGCTTATGCTGTTCCAGCAGTTGATTATATGAATCTACCAGTGCATTGAACTCCGTTATCACTTGATTATAATTCCCGGTTCTGCCGTTCACCGTTCCGTTGAGATTATTGATTTCTGCTTGGAGTTCTGCTGTAAGAATATTGAGTTGCTCAGCAGCTCCTTCACTCCCCTCAGCCGGCACCAAACCTGCAAGGGCCGATTGGATGCCATTGATTTGGTCCAGTAATGCCTGAAGCGAGAGCTCATCGATCGGCTCCTTCTTTGTAGGGGCATCTGCCGCCTCCCCCATACCCGTTTCAGTCTCGATATCCTCTATCTTTGCACCGTTCCCTCCAGTGGCATCCGTCCCATCGCCAGAGCCGCTTGCAAGGTTTCCTCTTTGCGCAAGCATGGCAGCCTGAAGCTTATCAAGGTCTAACTCTTCCGTTTGTTTGAATTGTTCAATCGAGCTTTGTTGTTCTTGAGAGATTTTCGAAATTTGATCGACTTGCTTTCCTTTCAGGTTTGTTGTGAAGGTTTCCAACTCAGCATTGCTGGAGTCCAGCCTCTCCTTCATGATCCCGACGTTTTCACTAAAGTCTTTGTCATTTAGGCTGTACTTGGCATTCATTCCTTGCTGAATCTCAGGAATCTGTTGGTTCCCCTCATCCAACACCTTGCCATAAGCTTGAACACTATCCTTGACTAGCTGCTGATTTTGGCTCGAAACATCCATGAAAAGTTTGCTTTGATTTTTTTGATATTCCTCGAACGAGGCGACATCTTTTACGAAGGAAGCCATTTGGGCTTTTGTATGACCCATTTCAACCATGGTTTCATTACTCGTCTTCCCGGCATCCTTCGTTTCGGCGAATACCCCTTCAAGCATATCCTTATGCTGCTTTATACTCCCGGCAAGGCTTTCCGAGCTAGGTGTATAGAATTCATACATCGTATTTTGAAAGGCGATTTCCTTTGCAAGGACATTATCGAATTTCTTGCGGATGTCCTCGACTGATTGGGAAACATAACTCCAATACTGTGTTGAGATATGCTTGTTCATTTTGCTTTTTGTCTTTTCTAATTCCTTTTGTACCTTTTCCATATTCTCTGCATTTAAACTTGTTTGTACCTTATACTTTATCCCCGCCTTGATCGGCCGTTCATCATTGAACGTATAAATATTCTTTGAAAAATCGGACGGGAAGTAGATAACGGCATCATACTTTTCATTGGCAAGCCCGCTTTCAGCCGTGCTTCGGTTAACTACGATCCACTCATATTCAGAATCCTTGTCCAATGTCGTAACAAGTTCCGAACCGACGTAAATCGGTTTTTCATTGAATTCAGTGCCATTATCTTCGTTGACGATCGCGATTTCACGGGATGCCGTTTCCAGTTTCTTCATTGGATTTTGACCAATATAAGAAAAAAACAAGATTGGCAGCGCTAAAATCACGAGTATTTTTGCGATTAACAGCACCGGTTTAATTTTTTCAGACACTCTCGTGCACTCTCCTTCTTTCTTCACTTAATGGAATTTGAATTTTACATTCCCGGCCATTATGGACAAAGTATCCGTAGCCCGGCTGAATTTCTTCTTCTTTTCTCGAATAAGAGAGTGTATACAGGCTTTGGTCCGATTTTTTCAGGAGCAAGACTGCCTGCCTGACTTGCTTCAATTCCGTTGTCAATGAATCATACCCCTTGGTGAAGTCATTGGCATTTCCAGCGACGATCAGTCTGAAACCAAGATGACTGTACTGCTTCATCATCCCGCTGATTCGATCCTGGATCCTGCCATCGATCGTTTGCTGAAACCGGGAAATGCTATCAATTACAAAAATGATGGCTTTGTATCCCTCTTGCTCCATCGGTTTCAACTCCAACGCTGCTAGGTACTCCCGTTCACGCTCTTCAAAGATTTCCGTAATATGATCGAGCCACTCCGTTATCTGATCTTTTGTTTCCACATAACGTACCTTTTCAATCGGAGCATATGAGGATAAACCACGGTCGATTCCGTCAAATAAGCCTATTTCGCCAATCGATTGTGTCAGCAAGGACTCCATGAGCACTCTTAGCACATTCGTTTTTCCTTTCCTTGACTGACCGAGGACAAGCAAGAATGGATCGACATTCAGCTCCACACAAACAGGTGTAACGCTCTCCTCCGAAAGACCGATCGGGATGGCCTCCTTCTTGATGGCTTGTGTCCAGTAGTCCTTGAAAGAGACGGTATCAAGGTGCGTCGGCAACATCGCAATGGCCGGCGGCTTAGGGTATTCCCGGTACTTCCCTTTATGTTCAGCGACAGCCTGTTTCATTTCTGCCAGAACGGCTATATCATCGGCTCCATCGGCTGGTAAATAGACCTGCACGAGATAAGTTTGATCTTTTTTCACTAAAGCTCGTCCCGGGACCGGTTCATTTTCATAAGGGGTTCTGCCCAGGACTGAATATTGCTCCGAACTGTCCATTAAATAATGAACCACTTTCGTCTTAAGGTTATTCATCAATGGCTGGCGAATGGCATTGATTCTAGTCGCCGTCAAAATCATGAAAATCCCCAGTGATTGTCCGTCACGTGCAAACTGGATCAATTGCGCCTCCTGATCTGGCATCTCATCCTTCACCAAATCGAAATTGTCGACCGTGATATAAATAATCGGCAGTTTCTCCTCCGCTAACGCGTTATAAAGCTTGATGTTACTAAGCTCCTTTTGCGAAAAAAGCTGCTTGCGCCTTTCGATTTCCGCTTTCATGAGTAGCATGAATTTTTCAATTTTCCTAAGCTCATCGAATCGGAAGTAGTCCCCTGTATGGGGCAGCTGGCGCAATGGAAGTAATGCGCTATTGCCAAAATCGAACAAGTAATAATGCAGTTCTTCAGGAGAGAATTGATCTGCAAAGCTAAAGAGCAGGGTCAAAGCCGTAGTTGATTTACCGTATCCGGAAGAACCGAATATCCCGATATTTCCATCCTCCATCCAGTTATAGATGTAATTTGTCTGGCTTTGCAATT
>NZ_PHNG01000735.1:0-6988 GCF_002803435.1 Bacillus sp. mrc49
AGCTTATTCGGTAAGGATATGACAAGCATTTCAAGCATATTGAGCATCCTTGCCGTTGCCTTTTTGGTTGGTGCTGTCATGGGTGCCATTCCTGGAGGAGGGATGATCGGGGAAATGCTGATTCTCAGCGTATTCGGCTTCCCGGTTGAAGTTTTGCCGATCATTGCCGTTATATCCACGATAATCGATGCACCTGCTACACTGTTGAACTCAACAGGAAACACAGTTTGTGCCATGCTCGTGTCACGGCTCGTCGAAGGAAAGAACTGGTTAAAGCAAGCTTTTATTAAAGAAGATTCGGCCGTATGATCGAACGGACGCCTGGTTTTCCAGGCGTCTTTTTTTTTTTAGGAGCAAGGTGTTCCATGCCGATGCATAGAATGTAACTGTAAAGGAGGGATTCCGATGTTAACGAAGTGGTTGCCTGCGGCGATCCTTATTACGGGACTAGCCTATATATTCGTCATACCTGAAGAGCCACTGCTTATGAAAATCATCTTTAAAGTGATTCCGATGTTATTGATTTTGCTTTATGCCAGCAAAAAAGGAGGACGAGGGAATCGATATCAAATTCCGATCCTCCTTGGACTATTCTTTTGCATGCTTGGAGATGGCTTGTTGATTTGGTTTCTTATCGGCCTTTCCGCCTTCTTGATCGGCCACCTTTTCTATATTGCGGCCTTCCTGAAATCTTGGAACTTTTCCTGGCTTCGATTCGCAACGATTCTGCCGATTGCCGCTTACTCGATGGTGATTTGTCGGGAAATTATCCTTTCCTTGATAGAAACGGGTGAAAATGGCCTCATCATCCCTGTAATCGGTTATGTGACGGTCATTTCGCTCATGGGCTGGACGGCGATGATGACCAGAAATGCCGTTGCAATCATCGGCGGGATGCTGTTTGTGATTTCCGATTCCATCCTAGCTTGGAACAAATTCGTCGACGTCATTGCCTTCTCTGGTCCACTGATCATGCTTACCTATTATGCCGCCCAGTTTTTCATCGCTGCCAGCATTCGCAAAGACCCTTCTTTCGGTTTTGCGAACGGACTGAAAAATGAAACGCCCAGCACATGACAAGATGATGTTGATTCCGTTCCACATGAAACAATGAAAAAAGGCAATCACCGCCCTAAAGAAGCGGTGATTGCCCTTTTTTTCAACCCTTGATTTTCTTGATGAAGACCACTTTTAAATAGTTGCCTTCCTTATATTCCCGACTTGTCTTGAAATCAGCCGGCAATGAGAATTGCTCGACGATTTCATACTTCCCGTTACATTCCCTGAAGGCTGCATCGATGAAGCTCTTGAACTTTTTCATGTCGAACGTGCTGCAATTAGTCGAAGCGATGATGACTCCGTCGTCTTCAGTAATCGCAATGGTGTCCTTCAATAGATTCGTATAGTCTTTGCCAGCGCTGAACGTAAACTTCTTCGATTTGGCAAAACTCGGCGGATCGAGGATGACCATATCAAATTTCAACGCTTTCTTCACTGCATATTTAAAATACTTGAATACATCCATCACCACGATGTTCTGTGTTTCAGGATCTATTCCGTTCACGCCGAACTGTTCGATCGTCTTCGGTAAACTCCGATTCGCAAGATCGACGCTTGTTGTTTTAATCGCACCGCCCAAAGCGGCAAACACGGAAAATGCCCCCGTGTAGGAGAACATATTCAGTACCGTTTTTCCTTTTGCGTATTCATCGCGGATTTTCCGTCTGACATCGCGCTGATCGAGGAAGACACCGACCATGGCGCCATCATTCAAATAAACGGCGAACTGGACTCCATTTTCCTTAACAAGAAGAGGAAATTCCGGTTGTTCACCCATGACGAAATCATCTTCATCGACATATTGGCCCTTCGTATCAAAGCGTTTCTTTTGATAAATCGACTTGACCTCAACCGCAGCCCGCAATGCCTGGATGATGTATTCTTTGAAGGAATAAATCCCTTTGCTATACCAGCTGATGACATAGTGACCGTCATAATGATCGATGATTAAACCACCAATTCCATCACCCTCCCCATTAAACAACCGGAAAGCGGTCGTCTCGGGATCGTCATAATACGGTTTACGGAATTCAACGGCCGCGCCAATTTTTCCGTTAAAGAAGGTTTGGTCGATTTTTTCATTTTCGCTTTTGGTCAATACCCAGCCGTAGCCCTTATTTTGTTTCCCGTAATATCCCTTTGCCACGAATCGCTTATTCTCATCGAGCAGACGTACTAGAGACCCCTCTTCCTGGAGGTCATCGAGATTCGTGATCGACTCTTTAGCGATCAACGGAAAGCCCTTGCCGATTTTGCTTGCAAACTTAGCTTTCACTTTTATATCTATTTCTTTTCCCATCCTTATCATCCTATCTATGCAAATGCTTTCCTTTCCATTTTACCCTAATCGCTTTATAAATAAAAACCAGCCCGTCACCCGGGCTGGCTTCACGAAAATCCTTGCTCATGATACTTCTAAATGCAGGTCGCCCGGTTTCACTTTACCCATCATTTTCAATACTCGATGCAGGACAAGGGTGATCACGGCTGGCAAGACCATGCCGACTGCGACATAAACCAAGAACGTATACAATCCTTGCCCGGTAATGATGGCAATCGGGGCAATCATTGAGCTTAACCCCATCCCTCCAAGCTCATACGGCACCTGAAAATCAAATGCCATGGTAGCGATCGGGGCACAAATGATTGCCGCAATGAAAGGCGGGACGACATATAATGGCTTTTTGATTAAATTAGGAAACTGGACTTTTGGCGTAACGACCATCTGGGCCAGGAACCCGCCCATATCATTATCTTTATAAGACATGACAGTGAACCCGACAAACTGTACGGTACATCCGATTAAAGCTGCCGCACTGGAAACGGGATCTAATTGCAGGGCGATCGCAAGCGCCGCGGATGACGCTGGGGTCATCAATAAAATGCTCCATACCAAAGCGATGACCATGGAGCCGATTAAAGGCGACCCACCGACGGCAGCGGTAATTTGACCGCTTAACCATGTTAGGAATGGCGTCGTGACTAGAGCCAAGCCATATCCAGCCACTCCGCCGACTAGAACTGCCCCCAATGGGATGGCCATGATATCCAACTTTGTTTTGCCGATTAGCCGCTTACCTACATACGTTGCCACTACTGCTGCCAGGACGGCACTTAACGGCTGCCCCGTAGCGATCGTGAAGGCCCCCTCGGCCGTTCTGTGAATTGCAGCGCCGCCAACGGCACTAGAAGCCATGGCGCTAAAAATTATTAATGAATTCCCTCCAAGCTGATACGCGATGCCGGCCCCCAGCGCAGGCGCAAGCAAGACCTTTGCGGCTCCGCCTATGGCAAGGAAGACCTCCCACCCTAAATACCCGCCTATCGATTCGAACAATAACCCGATCCCTAATGTAACCAAGACGGCGTTAGCTATTCCTGTTGATGCTTTGTACATTCGCTCGTTGATATATGCTTTCCTGCTCACTATATTCACTCCTTATCATTTATCTGAATAATCCCTATCAATAAAAACAAAAAAGTCCCTGGCCGTATAATCGCACCGGCCCTGATGCCTTTCCGTATAATAACATGAATTTTCAGACAATGTAAGTCGTATTTATATACTAATAAAATAAAAACGCTTTCAATAATGTGGTTTTCGCAGGGTTTTATACAAAAAATATCTAGTATTGTATTATTTCAGTATATTCGATGTGTTTTCTTACCAGTTCAGGCTCCCTTTTTCATATCAAAAGAGAATTCGTCCTTCTACATTAGGATGCATCCCAAAAAAAGAGTGCCGGATAAGCGCCGGCACTCTCAAAATTTGTTTTTTTATTTTTTCGTGACTAATTTCAGCGGTACGGAAATGGTCTCGTCCACTTTGTCGCCTTTCAAGATCTTTTCTGCTGCATTAACCGCCTCTTCGCCGATAAGGGTCGGTTGCTGGGCAACTGTCGCTTTTAGTTCACCGTTCTCGACTGCCTTCAATGCATCATCATTGCCATCGAAGCCAACCACGATGATATCTTCGCCTGCTGCCTTGATCGCTTCAATGGCACCTAATGCCATTTCATCATTATGAGCGAATACCGCTTGGATATCTTTATTGCCTTGCAGGATATTTTCCATTACGTTAAGGCCTTTTGTCCGGTCGAATTCTGCCGTCTGGCTTGTCACGACATCCAATTGCTTGTCCGCAAGATTATGGAAGCCTTTTCCGCGTTCACGAGTTGCTGACGCTCCTGATACACCTTCAAGCTCCACTACCTTCGCTTTTTCGCCAAGCTCCTTGACTAGGTATTCCGCGGCCATTTCCCCACCAGCGACATTATCGGAGGCGATGAATGTTTCGATATCGCCTTCATCGGATGAGCGGTCGATCGTAATGACAGGAATGCCTGCTTCATTTGCAGATTGAACGGCTGAAGATATTGCCGCTGAGTCTGTTGGATTCACAAGAAGGACATCCACTTTTTGCAGGATTAAATCTTCAATTCCGCTGATTTGTTTAGCCGTATCATCCTGGGCATCTACAACAGTGACTTTCATGCCTTTTTCTTTTGCCTCTTTTTCAACCCCATTTTTTAATGAAACGAAGAACGGATTGTTTAAAGTTGAAATGCTGACACCGATCTTCACTCCTTTTACAGAGTCTTTCTTTTCTTTTTTATCATCTTTCAGACCTGAATCCATTGAGCATGCAGCCAAGACCATTAATGATAGAATCATGATGATCGATACGATTTTTTTCATATATTACACCCCTGCTTATGATTTTTTACGGTCAAGTAAGACCGCGATTAATATAACTGCACCTTTTACCACTTGCTGGTAGAAAGAGGATACACCAAGTAAATTCATTCCATTATTCAAGGTGCCGATGATCAGGACCCCCACGAGCGTGCCGAACAATCGGCCTTTACCGCCTGATAGGCTCGTCCCGCCGAGCACCACGGCTGCGATGGCGTCCATTTCATAGGATTGCCCCGCCGTTGGCTGTGCCGAATTCAGGCGCGAGGTCAAAATCGCACCGGCAATGGCTGCCATTGTACCTGCCAGCCCATATATGGCCACCTTCACGCGATCGACTTTGATCCCGGAAATACGGGAAGCCTTTTCATTTCCCCCAATTGCATAAGTTTTGCGGCCAAATGATGTTTTGTGAAGCAGGAACCATAGGATGAAAAATGCGATGATCATCACGACCGCCGGTACCGGCAAGCCTAGGAAGTACCCTCTCCCAAGCATTTGGAAAGCGACCGAGTCACCGATACCCGTGATCGGCTTCCCGTCCGTATAGACGAGCGTCAGGCCTCGGAAAATCGTCATCGTAGCCAATGTAACGATGAAAGGAGCCATTTTTCCTTTTGATACGAGAATTCCATTGATTACACCCATAATTGCCCCAAGTAATATACCTACCAATATGGCAAGGATCGGGTCCATTCCCGAGACCATCATGCCAGCCATAAGCGCGCTGGACAGTGCCAGAATGGAACCGACGGACAAGTCGATGCCGCCTGTCAGTATGATGAAGGTCATCCCGAATGCAATAAGTGCATTGATGGAGGTTTGACGCAATAGATTCAAAATATTGTTCGGTTCCATGAATGATGGATTTAATACGGTTATTACGATAAATAATAGAACCAAGGCGAGTAACGGCCCGAATTTTTGCCAGATCCCGCTTTTTCCTGTAGCCTCAAGTTTCATCCTAGTTCCCCCCTGTCGCCAATGCCATGATTTTTTCTTGTGTCGCTTCCTGCTTTAATAATTCCCCAGCAATTGCACCTTCGTGCACTACAAGGATCCTATCACTCATTCCCACGATTTCCGGAAGCTCAGACGAAACCATGATGATGGCGATTCCCCGCTCCGTCAGTTCATTCATCAGTTCATAAATTTCACGTTTTGCGCCAACATCGATCCCCCTCGTAGGCTCATCCATAATTAAAACCTTTGGGGAGGTGCCGATCCATTTCGCGATGACCACTTTTTGCTGATTGCCTCCGGATAGGTTGCCGATGATCGTTTCTGCAGAGGATGTCTTCACGTGAAGCCGTTTGATCATCATATCTGCAAAATTTCTCTCATCGACCGTTTTTACGAGCCCGCTTGGTGCAAAGCTCTTCAAATTCGGCAAACCGATATTTTCCCTTACTGAAAAGTCGAGGATCAGCCCCTCTTCTTTACGGTTTTCCGTAATGAAAGCCAAACCGTGCCGCACTGCATCCGTCGGTTTTCGAATGGAAGCCCTCTTGCCCTCAACGGTAATCTCACCGCGATCTATTTGGTCGACACCGAAAAGGGCGCGCATGATTTCCGTTCTGCCTGCTCCCATCAATCCGGCTACACCCACTATCTCGCCTTGCCGGACTGCGAAATTGATATTTTCAAACATCCCTTTTTTCGTCAAACCTTTTACATCAAGGACTACATCGCCAAGCTTTGCATCACGATGGGGGAACCGATCCTCCAGCTCCCGTCCGACCATTTTTTGTACGACTTCATCGAAATTCGTATCGACAATTCTTTTCGTATCGACGGTTTTACCATCACGCATAACGGTGATCCGGTCACAAATGGCGAATATTTCTTCCATCCGATGCGAGATATAAACAAGTGATACACCCTTTTGGGTTAACCCCTTCATCACTTCAAATAGCTTTTCGATCTCCCTATCGGTTAACGCTGCGGTCGGTTCATCCATGATGATGACTTCGGCCTCCGTCATCAGCGCCTTGGCAATTTCGATCATTTGCTGTTCACCTACGGAACAAAGGCCGGCTTCCTTATCGAAGGGAAGGGAAATATTAAGTGTTTTAAAAACTTCTTTTGCACGCGCTTTCATTTGTTTCGTCTTTAGGACGCCTAACTTATTTACCAGTTCCTTGCCGATAAATAAGTTCTCCAGCACGGTCATTTCCGGCCAAATATTCAATTCCTGACGGATAAAGGCCATCCCCGCTTCTTCTGCTTCCTT
>NZ_PHNG01000736.1:0-2166 GCF_002803435.1 Bacillus sp. mrc49
AACTATACGTATATCATTCTAACTATTCATTAGGAGGAAATCATGAAGAAACTGGCTTTAGTTTCCAGCTTATTGTTGATGAGCGTACTGTTCCTGGCCGGCTGCTCGGATGAGCCAAGTCCGGAAGAGCGCTTTGCGGCATACACCAAACTTTGGAATAAACAGGATTTTACGAAGATGTATGAATATTTGTCACCTGAAACGAAGAAAGAAATCAGCGCGGATGAATTTGCGGAGCGTTATGAAAAAATCTATAAGGGCATAGAAGTGGACCAGTTAAAGGTGAATTATAAACAGCCCAAAGAAGAAAAAAAGCATAAAGATGGAGAAGAAGTAAATCTTGCTTATACCGTTGATATGTCAACGATGGCAGGGGAGGTCAATTCCGATCATCAGGCGACCCTTATCAAGGAAGGGGAGGGTGACCAGGAGAATTGGTACATTAAGTGGGATGAAAGCTATATATTCCCCCAGTTGAAAGCTGGTGAAAAGATATCGGTTCAAACCTATCCAGCCATTCGCGGGGAAATTGTCGACCGGAATGAGCGCGGACTTGCCATGAATGGCACGGTCTCGGAAGTGGGGATTGTGCCAGAGAAAATGACTAACGAAACCGAAACGGTCAAAAAGGTCGCTGGTATGCTTAATATGTCCACTGACGAGATAGATAAGAAGTTAACGCAATCTTGGGTAAAGCCAGGTTATTTCGTGCCCATCAAGAAAATGTCCAGTGATAATACGGCAGCATTGGAAAAGCTATTGGCGATTCCTGGGGTATCGGTCAATAATACGGAAGCCCGGATCTATCCATACAAAGAATCTACGGCCCATCTCATCGGATATGTCGGTGCGGCATCTGCCGAAGATTTGGAGAAATTGCAAGGTAAAGGGTATACCGCAAGCGATGATATAGGCAAGCGCGGTCTTGAGGAAGTGTTGGAAGGTCGCTTGAAAGGAAAGCCAGGAGGCAAGATCTATATTAGAACAGAAGCTGGCGAAGAAAAAGTGATTGCTGAAAAGCCTGCTGAAGAGGGAGAAACGATTACATTAACCATCGATGCGGAGCTTCAAAAGGATATCTTCAAGCAATATAAGAACGAAGCTGGATCAGCAACGGCTCTTGATCCGGTAACGGGCGAAACGCTTGCACTTGTATCAAGTCCCTCCTTTGACCCCAATAAATATATTTTTGGGATAACAAAGGAAGAGCAGAAAGCGCTGGAGGAAGATTCCCGGAAGCCATTGCTTAATCGCTTCAGTTCGACCTTCGCACCGGGCTCGACGATAAAGGCCCTCACGGCGGCAATCGCCTTGAAAAATGGAGTCGATCCGAACGAGGCGATCAAGATCCAAGGGAAAACGTGGGCTAAATCGACATGGAAAGACCATTCGATCACAAGGGTCTCTGACCCGGGTGTCCCCATTGATATGGAGAAAGCATTAATTTATTCGGATAATATTTATTTTGCCCAGAAAGCATTGGGGCTTGGTAAGGAAAAATTCACAAGCGGACTCAAAGCATTTGGTTTCGATGAACCATTGAACTACGATTATCCGATCAAAGCATCGAGCATCGGTAAAATCGACAGTGAAGGTCGCTTGGCTGATGCCGGATACGGCCAGGCGCAGGTCCAAATGAGCACGCTTCACTTGGCCATGGCCTACTCAGCCTTCTTGAATGAAGGAAACATCATGAAGCCGACCTTGCTGACAAGAGAGAAAAATGAAACGGAAATATGGAAGAAAAATGCCGTTTCTGCCGAGCAGGCGAATGCGATCACCAAAATGCTGACACAGGTAGTGGAACACCCTAAGGGGAGCGGCCATGGTGTAAATGATCTTGGCATCAAAATCGCAGCCAAGACGGGAACGGCTGAAATCAAGGCATCCAAGAATTCTGATGGAACGGAAAATGGCTGGTTTGTAGCCATGGACACGGAAGATCCGGAGCTTCTTATGGCCTGGATGATAGAAGATGTTAAGGGAAGGGGCGGCAGCCATTTGGTTGTCGATCATATGAAGCCCGTTTTGAAGAAGTATTTGAAGTAAACGGTATAAGCAGTAATCATCATCATAAAAAAGCTGGACGTGGTTTTTTCCATGTCCAGTTTTTTTCATGCGAGTACGGCTTGGGAGTTGTGATCGTGAATGAAGGATTATAAGGAA
>NZ_PHNG01000737.1:0-13220 GCF_002803435.1 Bacillus sp. mrc49
AGTAACGAACCCCTCCACAAAATATCCATTTGGGAAGACCTTGTTAATGTCGACAAGCGTCTCAAGATCATCACCAAGCACTTTTGCTTTGGATATGTCGACTTTCACTTCAAAGGTTACCGATTTTTTCGCTGGTACGGTTATTTTGTTTGTATCTTTATTATTGATTTTGATTGAAGCGTCCTTAATTTCCTGGGCTTCCAACTGATGAGCGGAATAGCCGAGTTGACCTTGGATGGCGTAGTCCGTTTGAATATTTCCTTTTACATCATATTTGACTGCTTTGTTGCTGAAATTCTCGACCTTCAAGCTAAAAGCAAACGTATTGCCTACCTCTTTCATGGCTACCTTCGCTTCTTTCGTGAATGCCTCCGTCACGACGGCTGGCGTGGACAATGCTGAATGAAGCTGCATGACTCCAGCTCCCTGCCTGCGTGGCGAATAAGGATTTTCCCAACCAAGTGCCTTGTTGACGACCCCTTGATCCTTCACTGGTCTTGACGTGTTCATCATCAGGTTTTTAGCCAAATTGGTTCGGGCATGTCCTGTTAATTTAAAGTCTTTATCCACTCTTTCCAGAACAAGGGCAGAGCCGCCGGAAACATGTGGTGCCGCCATCGAGGTACCACTCATCATCCCATATTCATCATTGTTCAACGTCGAGTATATCTGCCCGCCTGGAGCAGTGATTTCTGGCTTGAAGTCCAAATTCGGTGCAACGCCCCATGAACTGAATGCGCTCATTTTTCCCGCTTCCGGGTTTGCCGATTTTGTTTTATCGCCATTGAAGCTGACCTTAACCTTTTCTCCAGCAGTTATGGCCGTTTTCAGCTTAGCTCCATCTGATTTCAGCATGAACAGCTGGGGAATCGTGATGCTTGCGTCTGTCTGCATCGAAATGTACCCATCGGCATTATTAAAAATAATTACGCCTGCAGCCCCTGCTGCCTGGGCATTCTTAGCCTTATCGATAAAAGAAAGCGTGCCGCGCTCGATGAGGGCAAACTTGCCTTTCACATCAACTTTCGCAAGCTCCTCTGGCGACCCGATTCCTGCAGCAACCAAGTCATACGTTTTTTCCTTTAACGCATTCGGATGTACGCTTGATGCCGACATGAACGGAGCCTTGCCTTCTTGTCCGTTAATATTAAAGGTCACCGCATCCAAATCCATAAAGTTATTCTCGACGGATGCCACTTGGACCGAGTCATAAGCAACACCAGGTGAACCTGATACGCCAATATCGGGGTTGGAGGCTGATGGATTGGCAAATCCATTACCGAAGTGAGCCGAGTTTCCTGCCGAGATCGACATGAGAATCCCGTTATCTACAGCTCTCGATACCGCCTGTTGCTCGGGATCGTCCTCTGATACAAAGCCTGCAGTCGAGCCAAGGCTCATATTCAGTACATCCGCCCCTAATATGATGGCATCGTCAATTGCCTTGATATAAATATCGCCCCATGTCGTCTTCATGGCAGGATCATTTCCGAATACCTTCAAAGCAAGCAGCTGGGCTTCTGGAGCAACCCCTTTAATACCGCCGTGCTCTTCATCTCCATTGGCGCCAGCCGTTCCTGCGACATGCATCCCATGCATCGAGGCACCTTCACCAAGATCAAGTATTTCTTCATTTTCATCCATGTAGTTATATCCATATGGAACTTTAGGAGTAAAGTAGTTGCCTAATAGATGGCTTGACTTCTTCATCCCCTTTACTTCACTTTCACTCAGCTCTGCCTTATTATCATCGTTCAGGACCATATCGCGGTGTGATGGATCAATTCCCGTATCGATGATCCCAATGACCATTCCTTCTCCTTTATAACCATATTCCCGCCAAGCTTCCTGGGCTTGGACAAGTTCTTTACTATAAATCATATCGGGCTTTTCCACTGGCCGCTCATATTCGTTCGCAATATGTACTTCAGCAACTTCAGGCATGGCCTCGACCTTTTTGATTTCACCATATTGAATCTCACCGCTGAACCCGTTGACTACTGTCGTAAAGCTCTCAAGTTCCTTGAACGCGATTTTCTTCTCTTTCACCTTGTTTTTCAATTTCTTCTGGTTAGCCAGCTTTTCGGATTTTAATTGTTGTTTCTTGCTTTTCGATAACTGTTTAAACAGCTTGCCTTCCTTGGAAGCTATCTCAATCGCGGGCGCTTCCTTCATCTCTACGATGACCCTGACCTTCTCGTCACTTTTATAATTCTTTCCGATATCATCTTTCTTCAACTTCAGGATACTTTGCTGATTCTTCTTCCCTTCACCAGAGCCGCTCGGTGAATTCGGAAGCTTGGCTGCGGAAACGCTTGCAGTAAATACTAATAGAAAGATTGCTAGAATGGACAAGCTGCGTTTAATCAATGAACTTTTCCTCCTCTAAAATCATCAATATTTGGAATTTTCTTACTGTATATAAAAATATCACAACTTTTGGGGTGATTTTAAGAGATAATAGTCACTATTTTCCTATTTAAAACTAGTATATTGTCATTAATTTTTCATATTTTAATAGATTTACACTATGAACGACAAAAAGATGGTGATGTTGGAACTAACATCACCCTTTCATCGCTAATTTTTCATTCGTGGATCCAAAGCATCGCGAAGGCCATCGCCCATTAGATTGAAGCCGAGGACCGTAAGCATGATCGCCAGTCCGGGAAAAAGGACCGTCCACGGGGCCTGAATGATGAAGGATCTAGAATCGGCCAGCATTTTCCCCCACTCTGGCGCTGGCGGCTGTGCCCCTAGACCGAGGAAGCCGAGTGCTGCACACTCAATGATGGCCGTGGCAATCGCCAAGGTCCCTTGCACGATGATCGGCGCAAGGCTATTCGGTAGGACGTGATGCAGGAGGATCCGGCCATCTCCCATCCCAATGGCCTTTGCAGCCGTAACGTACTCTTCTTCTTTCACCGTTAACACCCGTGAGCGTAAAAGCCGCCCGAATATCGGGACATTGACGATGGCAATGGCAATTAGCGCATTACGAAGGGAAGGTCCCAAAACCGCTACTACGGCAATGGCAAGCAAGATACTGGGAAACGCCAAAATGATATCAAAGATCCTTGAAATGATCGTATCCATCCATTTTCCATAATAGCCGGCGATGATTCCAAGGAAGGATCCGACCACGACGGATCCGGCTACAGATAAAAAGCCGACTCCGATTGATATCCGGGAGCCATAAATGACCCGGCTTAAAATATCACGGCCGAATTCATCCGTTCCAAACCAATGTTCTGCAGATGGCGCCAAATGTTTATCACTTAGCTTTTGCCCCTCAAATGAATATGGTGCAATGAGGGGAGCGAAGATGGCGATCAAGATGAAAAATAAAACGATACCCAGACCGACCAGGGCCACCTTGTTCTTCTTAAAGCTCTTCCACCCTTCCTTCCAGGGAGAGATGACTTGATCCCCTGCCTCTTTATGAGGAAGGATTGGCGAAGTATTCGTTGCTATTTCAGGCATGAGTTTCCCTCCCTATTTATACTTGATCCTAGGATCGATCGCTGCATACAACAAGTCCACAATTAGATTGATCATGACAAACAAAAAGGCGATGACAAGAATCCCGGACTGGATGACCGGATAATCCCGGGATAGGATTGCATCATAAATATATGTACCGATACCTGGCCAGCCAAAAATGTTTTCCGTTAAAATGGCCCCGCCCAACAGCAATCCTGTCTGCAGGCCGATGACCGTCACTACAGGAATCAAGGCATTTTTCAAGGAGTGCTTGTAAACGACCCAAAACATCCTCATTCCCTTGGCACGGGCGGTGCGGATGAAATCCGACCTCATCACTTCAAGCATGGATGAACGTGTCATCCTTGCGATGATCGCCATTGGAATCGTTGCAAGCGCCAATCCCGGTAAAATAAGATGCCTGATCACTTCAAAAAACTGATCAATCCTGCCATTCATGAGTGTATCAATCAAGTAAAGGCCGGTTATGGCCTCGACGGGATCCCTGATATTATCCCGGCCCGTCGTCGGAAGCAAGTCCCATTGAATGGAAATGATGTATTGCTCCATCAATCCAAGCCAGAAGATCGGCATGGACAAGCCAACCAACGCAATCACCATTGCCACATAGTCAAACCATGAATTTTGGAACCAAGCTGAGATGATTCCGGCATTCACCCCAATGACGACAGCGATGATCATCGCAATCAATGCCAACTCTATCGTAGCCATTAAATAGGGCCCAATTTCCTCGGAAACGGGACTATTCGTTTTTAGCGATATACCGAGGTCACCTTGGACCAACCCTGATAAATAATCCCAAAATTGAACGAACCAAGGTTTATCCAGGCCAAGTTGCTTGGTCATGGCCGCAACAGCCTCTTCTGTTGCTTGCTGCCCAAGAATCACTTGTGCCGGATTACCTGGAATCGCCCGAATCATCATGAATACAATAAATGCCATTCCGAGCAGTACTGGAATGAGAGATCCTAAACGTCGTACGGTATAGGAAAACATGACAATCTCCCTCCTTTAGCATAAGGGTCCTTTGAGCGCCCTCAATTCTTTTGAAATGCATTCCATAACAAAACCGGGAAGCATGCAAAACTACATACTACCCGGTTCTTACGGTTAATTTTCTAAAGAAACGTTAATAAGGGATTGAGAACCAGTTGGATGTGGAACAAACCCTTTGACTGTTTTCGATCCGGCTAGCTGCGGTAATGAGTGGACAAGCGGAACCCACGGGGCATCATCATGGATGATTTCCTGGGCTTTGCCATATAACTCATTTCGCTTGGCTTCATCTGCCGTGGACTGTGCCTCGATCAATAGATCATGCACTTCATCATTTGCATAACGGGAATAATTGTTCGAGCCGATATTATCTTTATCCAATAAGGCATAAAGGAAGTTATCTGCATCGCCATTATCGCCTGTCCAGCCTAGCATGAAGGATTGAGCCTCACCAGCCTGCACTTTCTCTAAATAGGCAGCCCATTCGTATGAAACGATATTTGCTTCGATGCCAACCTGCTTTAAGCTCGCTTGAATGGCCTCGGCCACTTTTTGGCCATCTGGCATATACGGGCGTGGTACCGGCATTGCCCATAGATCCATTTTGAATCCTTTTTCATAACCGGCCTTTTTCAGAAGTTCTTTCGCTTTTTCGACATTGTAATCATAGTCTTCAATGTTGTCATTGTACCCGGAAACGGATGGCGGCATTGGATTCTTTGCAGGCTCCGCTGTGCCTTCGAAAAAGTTATCGATGATTTCCTTTTTGTTGATCAAATGGGAGATGGCCTGACGTACTTCTTTCTTGTCGAAAGGCTTCTTCTCTACATTGAATCCAAAGTAACCGACATTCATGGATGGGCGTTCGAATAACTGCAGTTTGTCATCTCCTGTAACTTTGCTGATATCGCTTGGATTCAAGCCATCCATTAGATCGATTTCACCTTTGATTACAGCATTTAAACGCGCAGAGTTATCTTTAATGACCTTAAACGTGATTCCATCAAGTTTTGGCAGACCTTTTTGCCAATAGTCATCGTTTTTCACCACTTCGATCGTATCGCCTGGCTTCCAAGACTTAAATTTGAAAGGGCCTGTTCCAGAAGGGTTCTTCGTGAAGCTGTCGCCCTCTTTTTCCAAACCAGCCGGACTGGCAATGGCAAATGTAGGCATCGCCAGGTTTTTCAGGAAAGGTGCCTGAGGGCGGTTCAATGTGAATTCCACCGTATTGGCATCGACGGCCTTCACTTCCTTGATGACATGACCTTCATCACCTTCAAATCCGCCGAACATGGAGGCATAGTAAGCAAATTTCCCTTCATCCTTGCTTTGTGACCAACGTTGAAAGTTTTTCACGACCGCATCTGCATTGAAATCCGAACCATCATGAAACTTGATGCCGGTTTTCAATTTGAATGTATAGGTCTTTGCGTCATCAGACACATCCCAAGATTCGGCAAGACCAGGTTTTATCTCTGTATTGTCTTCCCCGTATTTTACGAGCGTTTCAAAGATTTGCTGAGTGACGATGAATGACTCGCCATCGGTTACGATAGCTGGGTCAAGACCGACCGCATCCCCGCCTTTACCATAAATCAATGTACCGCCTTTCGCTTGATCCGATCCCCCTTTGCCGTTCTCTTTCGATGTGGACGAGGAGCATCCAGCAAGCGCCAGTGAAAGAGCCAGGATACAAGTCAACAATAAAGCTAATGTTCTCTTCATTTTCTTCCCCCTTATTTTTCGAGAATTTATGTATACGCCGTCATGTCAGTTATATAAATGACAAGCAACGTAGTGACCAGGTTTATGTTCATGCAAGATTGGCTTTTCCGATTTGCATTCCAGCATCGCTTTGGGGCACCTCGTATGGAACGGACAGCCGCTTGGAGGGTTAGAAGGACTTGGAACATCGCCCTGCAGGATCATCCTATCTCCCTTGTACTCCACATCGGGAATCGGCACCGCCGATAATAAAGCCTGTGTATACGGATGAAGGGGATCCTCATACAATTCCTCGCTCTCCGTCAATTCGACTATATGTCCCAGATACATGACACCGACACGGTCAGAGATATGCCTCACGACGCCAAGATCATGGGCAATGAAAAGATACGTCAAATCAAAATCTTCCTGCAAATCCTGCAGGAGGTTCAAGACCTGCGCCTGAATGGACACGTCCAGTGCGGATACCGGCTCATCGGCGATGATCAGCTTTGGGTTAACGGCGAGTGCCCTCGCAATCCCGATGCGCTGCCGCTGGCCCCCACTGAATTGGTGCGGGTACCTTTTCGCATGGTAACCGCTTAAGCCGACAACCTTGAGCAGCTCCTGAACACGCGCCTTACGGACCTTTTTATCTTTTACGCCATGAACGATAAGCGGTTCTTCCAAGATCTTTTCAACGGTGTGTCTTGGATTGAGGGAAGCGAATGGATCCTGGAAGACCATCTGCATTTCACGGCGCATTTTTCTCATTTCCCGTGAGGATAAGGAAGTCAGGTCCTTCCCTTCGAAGTAGACGTTCCCCTCACTTGGCTCGAGCAATCGAAGCAATAGCCTTCCCGTCGTCGACTTCCCGCAACCGCTTTCACCTACAAGTCCCAAGGTTTCCCCTTTATATATGGAAAATGACAGGCCATCGACTGCCTTGACCTCGCCAACCGTCTTTCCTAGAACACCGCCTTTAATCGGAAAATGCTTCTTAAGGTTTTCCACCTTAACCAATGTTTGATTCATGCATGGCTGCTCCTTTCCCATCTTCATACAGCCAGCAACGGACTTGCTGACCATCGCCAAAATCCAATAGAGACGGGGTCTCATTCACACATTGCTCCATGGCATGGGAGCAGCGCGGCGCAAACTGGCATCCAAGATTGCTTGTCCCAGGTTTTGGGACATTGCCGGGAATCGAGTAAAGGCGCTCTTTCTTTATTCGCATATCCGGTATCGACTGAAGCAGTCCGACGGTATAAGGGTGCCTTGGATTTTGGAAAATCGTTTGCACATTCCCTTCCTCTATGACCTTGCCGGCATACATGACAATGACACGTTCACACATCTGCGCCACAACCCCAAGGTCATGGGTGATCATCATGATGGCCGTATCGGTTTCTTTATTCAAGTTCTTCATTAACTCAAGGATTTGTGCTTGAATCGTCACGTCCAACGCCGTTGTCGGCTCATCCGCTATAAGAAGTTTCGGCTCACAGATCATGGCCATGGCAATCATGACCCTCTGTCTCATCCCTCCCGAAAGCTGATGGGGATATTCATTGATCAATTCTTCGGCACGGCCAAGCCCAACCAGCTTCAGCATTTCAACAGCCCTAAGCCTGGCCTGTTTTTTGCTCCACTTTTTATGTATCCGGAGCGTCTCCACCAGCTGGTCGCCAATAGTGAACACAGGATTCAGGCTTGTCATCGGTTCCTGGAATATCATCGCTATGTCATTCCCGCGAATCTTTCTCATTTTCGCTTCAGAGGCATTCGCGATATTCTCCCCTTTAAAAAGGATTTCTCCTTCGACCTTGCCAGTCGGCGAAGAAACCAGTCCCATGATGGACAAAGAAGTTACGCTTTTTCCGCATCCCGATTCCCCTACAATCCCTAACACCTCACCGGGATTGACGTGAAAATCGATTGAATTCACAACAGGAATGACACCATCGTCCGTACGAAAACTGGTTCGCAGCCCATTCACCTTTATAATCGGTTCGACCATCAAATCACTTCCTATATATAACTTTTTTACCATTATATTATTTGGTTTATTATTGCATCAAAATTAAAATTTTACAATACGTTTTCTAAAAATTCTAATTTAACTGAATAATATTTTTATTTTCATGAAAAATGCGTATTTTGGCATAAAAAAAAGACTGCTTTTCGCAGTCACTAAAAGAGGGGGAATCAACTTACTTGATTCCAGGATGAGGTAAAACGGAGTATCGAGCGGGGAAAAGCTGTGTTAGCTATAGGGGGATCATCATAGGGGAGAGAGCTTGCCATCATCCTCAAGCATTGCGAAGTTTCTTTCTGTCACCTAAAAATCCTTCACCTTTTTCGAGGGCCGAAATCCTTTCCGCTAATTTTTCATTATGGTCATATAAATACTTGTTTTGTAATTCCATTCCAGTAAGCAACACTTTGACCTTTCGTAATTCATATTCATTATCCCAGTTTCTCACCTGCGCCCTTGCCACATAGCCAATTAAAATGCTAACGCGTTCTTCCAACCGCTTATTGTTCTGCACAATTTTATATAATGAAGCTTCTTTTCCATGGCACACCTTGCACTCTTCACTCATTTGCGCAACCTCCAAGTCTATAAGCCAATATGCTCGAAATCTTTTAGCTTCACTTCTTGCTGTTTAGGTCCCATGAATTGAACCATCTCTGCGACCACTTCAGTAACGTATATATTCCTGCCATCCTTGTTTTCGTAACTCCTCGTTTGTATCCTGCCCGTGACGCCGATCAGTGTCCCTTTTTTACAATACTGGGCAGTATTTTCAGCCGACTTTTTCCATATGATACATTGTACGAAGTCCGCTTCGTAATCACCAACCGTATTACGGAAGTTACGGTTGATCGCTAAAGTGACGTTGGAAACAGCCTTGCCGTCGGGGGTATATCTTAATACGGGATCCTTCGTAAGCCTGCCGACAAGGGTTACTTGGTTAATCATCTTGTCTTTTTCTCTCCCTCCCTTTAAGATGCTTTAATCATACTCGTTCTTCATTCAATAAAAAAATGGCGGAAATGATTTAATTTCAGCATTAACTTTCTTGAAAAGGATGTAAATCGAATAAAAATCTAATTATCCTGCTTAAAATAAGGAAATAACCAAATAGTTAACAAAATTAAATATTTTGCAAATTTTTATCCTATCGTTCATAATTTAGACAATTGCTGGGTTTTCATTTCATTAAGGAGCCGTCTTTTAGTATGATATAATTACCTTTATAAGGATTAATCGACATAGGTCATTTTGGATAGATTAAAAATTACGTATGAGAGGGGTATATACCGCTCTTTTGGCAAGAAACGGAGGAATTAGATGAAATCGTTTAAATTGATCTCGCTGCAAATTGTTACGGAGAATTTACACTTGATTGATATTGCATTAACAGACGGGCTGATAATAAATAAGGAAAACGATGCCAGAACCTGGCTGCTGGAAGCCTTTGTGGATGAAAACCACTTCAAGGAGCTTGAGCCATCGCTTCCAAATATAGACGGTGAGGTTTATATCCAGGCCGTCATTACAAAAAAAGATAATGAACCGGCTTTATTTCACACCGCCTTGCGTACGATAAGAAAGGTAGGTAACCATTATAGCCTCTTATTCGTCGGTCATATCCAGAAGACGCGCAGCAAATATGCAGAACTCCTGCTTGAAGATTTGGTCGAAAAAGGTCTGGTCGGTGATGAATTGATAAATGAATTCAAACAAAAAATCCGCTCGAAGCCTAAATTGGCAACGAATAAATAAAAAATTTGCCCCTCAACCCCCTAACCGAATATACACATAAAAAAGACTGACATAGATGAAAGGATATACATCCTTCTTCACTAGCCAGTCTTTTATCATTTTTTGCTATTACTTATTGTTATCTTTTTTATCATCTTTAATTAAGTCATCGTCGTCGTTATTCATGTCGGTATCATCTTTTTCCATCATACCGTCATCATCTTTATCCAGATCATTCACATCATTATCATTCATGTCGGTATCATCTGTGCCGCCGTCATTATCATTTACGCCATTGTTATCATCTTCCATGATGTTGTTGTCATCTTCTGGCGCGGGATTGTTATCATTATCATTCGTTCCACATCCGGCAAGGAACATTATGGATAATAAAGATCCCCCAATTAGTGCTAAAATTCTGCTCTTCATCATTTTTGGCAACCTCCCTTCTTTCTTAATCATTAGCTATTTTGCCCGAATGTGAAAATAACTTGCGTCCTATTTAAAATTTAAAAAGAAAATGTGCCAAAGTCGAAATCGATCATAAAAAAAAAGGCCGGACATAAAATGTCCGGCCTTCAAAGGGAGAATAAAAAAAGGGTCTGAATTTCAGTTTGCTTTCAAAAGCAAGCCGTTCTCTTTATTATATACACCGCCAAGTGGCCGCTTAAACCATCTTTAAAAAAAACGGTGGATGATTTATTTGTCACCAAAGGCAAACATGATTTCGGCTTCACATGCTACTTCGCCATCTACCGTTGCGACCGCTTTCCCCTTGCCCATCGATCCTCTCATCCGCACTATCTCAACTTCAAGACGCAGTTGATCGCCCGGTTTCACTTGCTTTTTAAAGCGACAACTATCGATTCCAGCAAAGAATGCAAGCCGTCCTTTATATTCTTCTTGCTTCAACACGGCTACAGCGCCGACCTGTGCCAAAGCTTCAACGATTAAAACCCCAGGCATGACTGGATAATCAGGAAAATGGCCATTGAAGAATTCTTCATTGGCAGAGACATTTTTCAATCCTACCGCCCGCTTCCCTTCATCTATTTCGATGATCCGATCCACCAATAAAAATGGATAGCGATGCGGGATGATTTCTTTTATTTGTGTAATATCAAGCATATTCGTTCCTCCTGCCAATTCATTTTATAAACATGACAAGGCTCGCCCCTGCCCTAGAAGGCGGTGCTGTGACCCAATAATTAAATCGGTTAACGCGTAATTTCCACCCCAAGAAAGGGAAAGTTACGCGTCCTTGTTCACTATGTCAATAATATGGGTCCATGTCGATTTTTGGAAAACATCCAGGGCATGCCCTCCCCCAATAACACTATAGCCTAAAAGCGCCCCTGATAATACAGCAATGAATATCAATCCAATAACAATTAGTAAACGAAGCCAAATTGGCAAAAGACGGACCTTGATCCTGCGCTCCGGTTTCGTTTCGACTTCATTTATCTCTTCTTCAATTTGTTGTCTCATTACACGATTTTGTTCCATATAGAATGTGAAAGCTCCTTTACCTAAAAAAACTCGCCGATTTATTTTCCCTTTGTTCCAGGAATTCGGCAACTATGCAAAATGATAGCCCCAAACGATTCTGTTTGTCATGAATCCATTATAACCGATTTGCTGTAAATCCGCAGGAAGGCATTTTAATTTCCAGATATCTTAACGGATACCATTGATCAATCCGTTCATTTGATCTGCCATCGTGATGGACCGGGATTGAAATTGATAGGATCGCTGAACATTGATCAAATCCGACATTTCCTTTGATAAATCGACATTGGAGGACTCGAGGGCACCTTGGCGGACGGCTATTTGATTTCGGGAATCACCTGTCAGTGCAGTCATGATATCGTCGACGGTTACATCAAGGCCATCGATATTTTCGGGCAGGCCAAGTAAATTTCCGCCTAGACGGTCAAGGAATTGCGGTTTCGTGACCGAGACGATGCCAAGTCCGAAGCTTTCACTTCCATATTCTTCTGTATTCACCGTCAGAACTCCATCTTCCGAAATCTTAATGTCTGTAATATTCCCGTCAATCAGGATGGGATCACCATTTTCATCAAGAACCTGATGCCCCGCAGATGTAACAAGCATCATTTGGTCCGGATCATTCGCGTTGGGAGATAAGTAAAATGCCCCATCCCGTGTTAGCCTTGTATTGACCCCTTTACCGTCCTGAACGCTCACAGTGAAGAATTGGTCTTCCTTGGTCAATGCAGCATCAAGGTTACGGTCGGTCGTTTTTATCGCTCCCTGTGAAAGCACCAATTGGGATTGGCTCAGCATCGCGCCTGTTCCCTGCCGAAGGCCCGGGGTTGTCAGCCTGCCTTTTTCCTTGGACTCATTCGGTTGATTATCGAAGCTCTGTGTCAATAAGTCATTGAAGCTCGTTTGGGTCTTTTTGTAGGCAGTCGTATCAACATTGGCGATATTATTGCTTATTTGATCGATTTTGCTTTGAAGCTGGTTCAGCGTATTTGCCGCTGTCATCATGGTCCGATTCATGAATATTCCCCTTACATGGTCAAATTTCCAGTGGCGTTTTTCTTCCTATGTTCACTTAAAGCCGGCCAACTTCATTGACCGCTTTATCCAAGCTTTTATCATAGGCTTGAAGGACCTTCTGACTGGATTCAAATGAGCGATATGCGGACATCATTTCCGTCATCGTCCTCGATTGATCGACATTTGAGCCCTCCAGGAAGCCTTGCTTGGTAGAAAATCCGCCATCTACGGCCGCATATGCGCTAGGTAATCCCTCATCATCCACAGCCTTATACAGGCCTTCCCCATCCTTCATCAGCTGTGAAGATGGATCATCTGAATAACCGATTCCCAGTCGTGCGGTTTGAACATTCCCCTCTAAAATGACACCGTCATCCGTAACGGTGAAACGGTCGCTCTCAAGCTTGATCCGTTCCTTATTTTCATTCAGGACATATTGACCTGAAGGAGTGGTTAAATATCCTTGCCCATTCAGGGTAAAACTGCCGTTACGCGTATAACGGAGGCCTCCATCCTCGTTCTGGACAGTAAAAAGCACGGAACCTTTCCGTCGATCTGCATTGATCGGCAGGTTCTCATCAGCCAAGGCCATATCGGTATGGAGTCCCGTTTCCTCCAATGTACCCTGGGTGAATAACGGGTTAGCCTCCTGTACGTAAACGCCGGTGCTAAGCCCCCCGACCTTGGAGAATCCAGGGATGGACAATTTATTTTCAGT